>CAZHWX010000077.1:0-1541 GCA_964536045.1 uncultured Candidatus Saccharibacteria bacterium | reverse complement strand
TTCCAACTACCGCTATAGAGGTAGTCGCGTTTTCTGTAAGAGTAATAACAGAACCCCCGTTTAAGGTGAGAGCAGATACAACTGGAGCACTATTTCCCCCACCTGCCGCCAAAGTGGTAGTAGCATATTTGGAATAAATAAAATTAGTAGTGGACGCAGCGTTAGTTAAACGAAAACAATAAGTTCCGCTATCTGTAGCTGCGGATAAAGCTTGAATTGCATATTCTAATTCCACAAAAGAATCACTAGCTAAAGACAAAGATCCAGTCTCACTGGTAGTTTCTCGTTGACCTCCGTTGGTAGCCAGAAACACAGCATTTTCATCCGTCACCCCTCCCGAACCTACTGAAATATTTGTAGTATTAGCAGCTTCTGTTAATTGAGAAGCTCCCATATCCCAATCACCCGCTACCGCACCCACATCTGTATAACTAGAACCCGCACAAGTTCCCGACAATAATCCATATTCCAACCTAAATTGTTGACCCGCATAACCCAATAAGGTTCCACCCTCATTAGAAACTCCAAACCTCAATCTTTTTACAGTGGATTTAGCTAGGTTAGACAGTCCCACATCTTCCGATCCACCAGTTGCAGAGGTTGCCGTCGATTCTGTACCATCGTCATTCCGCCAATGAAAATGGGTTTGGTAGTATTGTGGTTTTACATAAGAACCAAACGAAGCTAATTTTCCAGACTGCAAATAAAATGAGGAAGAAGTACCAAACACTTGTATACTTTCCGACAAACCATTTATTAAACCAAACGAAGTAGAGGTAGAAAGACCCGCCGAACCAAAAGTGTCCCAACGCACTCCAAAACTAGTAGACGAAGCATCAAAAGCCCGCACCACCAAATGCGGCAAAAGAACTAGACCCAAAACTAGAAATATAGGACGTAACAAACGCATTTTTTTAACGCGACAAATTATTAAAAATTTCGGAATTTTCATCTACAAAATTCCAAGACACCACCTTACCTGATCCTAAAAACATTTCGGGTTTTTTTTGAACTAACCAAGCACGTTGTTCGTTGGTTTCTTCTTTTACAAAAACTTCTGACTCTCGCAAATCTAATAAATGAATAAAACCATTTTGAAAACCAACCAATCTTCCATACAACAAGGAACCATCCGTAAGTTTTACCTCTACCCAACCCGGATTCCAAAAACTATAAAAACGTAGATAAGTAGAAAATCGTGGAATATTTAACCAAATAATGCAAAAAAATATAGCTGACGCTACTACCGACACCAAAGTCCAAACAATAATTTTTGTTTTTTCTCCACTCATCATCTACCTCGGATTATACCACAGACCAGACGCTCCTTGATCTGCTAAAAATCCATAATACCCACCATGCGGTAAAGTTTTTAAATCCGCAAAAGAAAATTCATAAGAAAACTTTCTCTGCCATGGACACTCAAAGGCTTTATTAATTACTGCCCGTGAAGGATCCTGCCGATAATCTGTATCTTGAGGAAAAACTAAAATTGTTATGTATTTATCGGAACAACTACTCTCAAAAATTATGCTATTTTG
>CAZHWX010000076.1:0-1755 GCA_964536045.1 uncultured Candidatus Saccharibacteria bacterium | reverse complement strand
ATATTCCCAAAATAATCCTCGCCCAAAAACTTTTACTCTTTTTCCAAAACCAAACTTCATCACCCCCCTTTGTGGCTTGTAAAACCGCCCAAAAAACAACTCCAGCTACTAACCCTAAAAAAGCTCCACGCGTCCCGGAAAGTAAAATTGCCGATAAAAACAATATTTCCGAACCAAGTAATAAATATTTAATTTTTTCTTTAGCCTCTACCCACAAAATTACCGGCACCATCAAAAGCAACACAAAATAAGTGGA
This sequence comes from uncultured Candidatus Saccharibacteria bacterium, assembly GCA_964536045.1. GTDB lineage: Bacteria > Patescibacteriota > Minisyncoccia > UBA6257 > GWB1-50-10 > CAZHWX01. Next base: position 1,499 of record CAZHWX010000076.1, on the reverse strand, counting down.
AAGCATACCAGCATTACCAAGTAAGGACCCGGGACGCGCCATCTGAGCAATTCCAAAAACCCCTAAATATTCTAACCAAGAATATAGAGAAATTATTATTCCCACCCCCCAAGCTCCCCACCAAAATTTTTTCCAATCCAACTGATTGAACCAAAAATAACTAAGTAATAAAAATAAACCAACCGTAAAAATTCCAAATACCCCCTCTCCCCGCTCTACGTCTCCCCAAAAAGCAATAAATTGATCGGTCGCCAAAAACGCACTAATTAAAAATGATATTGCCGTCAAAGAAAAAATTATTCCGAAAATGGATTTAAAAAAATTTTTTAATTTACTAACAGAATTAGAAAAAAAATCGGAACCACGATAAATTTCTAAACTCAACCAAATTAAAGTTAAACACAAAGACAATAAAGTGAACCCGCGGAACAAGGTAATTTTCCCAAAAATATAGGGGAAAACTACGGATGGGGTTACAACTAACGGAGTTAAAACTGTGGCCAGAAGTAAGGTTTTTATAGTTTTAGGTAGCCAATTCATTAAGCAAAATTATACCTGTAAAAAGGATTAAAAAAAACCAACCCCCTTGCGGGGGCTGGTTTTGAATCTGTATAGATTCCCGGATCAGCTTATCGGCTGGTCGTGATAGTGTCGCCAAAGGTCTTGACGTATACACCATTCGCCCAATCGGAAGTAGATTCGGTGTGGCCTACAACGGAGTTATCCGACCAAGCAAAGGAAGGAGTACCGTCCGCAGAAGTACCTAAGCTGAGTTCGAGATTGTCGAACGAGGTTGCGCCCAAAGCGGTCGATTCCTGACGGTATGCAGATACCACCGCGGAAGCCGATTCAGTGCCAGCAGCCAAGTTAGCAAAGGTCAAAGTCAACTCATAATCCTTGTAGCTACCAGCGGCAACATCCTGCGCAGAGCTCAAGAATACGGTCACATAACCAGTGTTACCACCAGTGATAGCGATCGAAGCAGAAGCAGTTGCAGAAGTGTTACTGAAAGCAGTGGCTAAGGTTAAGTCAGAGGCAGCGGCAACATCACGAATTTTTACATTCGAGGTGGTGGCTGCAGTGACCGTAGCACCAGTCATGGAGACCTTAAATTGCATCTTCTTCCAAGAAATTTGTTCTTTGGAATCAGCTGCAACGCGGAACTTCAAGACTTTTACTTCACCAGTAGTCAAAGTGCTGTTTGGAGAAGAGATAGTAAGAGTCGGCTTGGTCTTATAGACAACCTTTTGGTTACCTACAGCACCAGTGATCGTAGTATCCTTCGCAGAAGCGCCCTGAGCTTCGAAGTTAGAACCATGAACCGCAACATAGATAGAAGCACCAGTATCGGCACCACCTACGATGGAATTCAAGGAACCCTTCACGGTTAAGGTCTTGTTTAGATCCTTACCGATGGTCCAACCAAGGTTTTCAAACTTAACGATACCAGCTTCATCTCCAGAGTTCTGGACATAACCGGTAGCGAGAAGAGTGGAACC
>CAZHWX010000075.1:0-1826 GCA_964536045.1 uncultured Candidatus Saccharibacteria bacterium | reverse complement strand
AGGCACAATCTCGTGGGAACATGGATTACTTATGAGTCTCTTGTTCGGTATGGTGCACTGCATCGTCGGCGTGCCACTGGCAGCTGGATTGGCAATTTCAATTGTCGGCATCTGGCTTACACACCAATATTTTGCTGGTGGTATTGAACTTTCAACAATACACCACACAGCATACAACCTCATCCTTGTCTCGGCTTTATTTATTGGATCTCTGTTGGCACATATAGCCGATTTACTCCCTAAACAGGAGAAAACAACATAGAGAGATTTCATGAGCTCGTTTGGCAATTTCGCCGAACGAGCTCTTTTTTATTTTCAGTCGGAGCCGAATCTCTCCCTCTAAATCTAAAATAAAAAAAGGGGGGCTCAATATGAGCCCCCCACACCACTACGCATGTCTACATGCTTTTGACTGCGTTTTCTTTGGCGGATCATAACTCTTGGCAGCTCTCGAGCAAGGTGCCATGGCGGTTTTGATCAGTATAACCGACCAGAGAATCAAAATTATACAACTATTAAAATAAAAATCCCAGCATGCGCTGGGATTTATTTTGCCATCTTTATGGTGGCATCTAAAACATCTTGAAGCCGACCATGAAGCGGGACATTAATGCCAAACAAAACGAGTAGGTTCTCCATAATCCTACCCTGACCCGGAAAAGAATGGTGAGTACCAATGACCACTCGCAACTTCTTGTTACAGAACAGACGGAACGCCCACTCTGCTTCTTCGCGAGAAGCCTCCAAGCCATACGGGACTTTGGAAAAATCCACATCCTCTTCTTTGTCTTGTGGGCCAAGCCAAAAAACCAAACAGCCGTGCTTGGCGGCAAATTCCATATGCTCGCGTTGCCACTCCGTTTCGTTGGAATACTGAGCCTCGTCCCCTCTTACCGCAAAGCGCCGTAAGCGACGCATCCGATCAAAAGGACAATTGAAGGCAAAATAAGCATCCGGAAATTTTTTCCGCAAAACCACAATCGCTTTTTTCTGCCAATTACCACCACCTTCCACCGGACCAGCGAGATAGAACAATTTTTTGTTCCTTAAAGAAACGCTGGTTCTCGGTAAAATTAAATAACGTTTAATTTTTGCCATACGGCCTCCACAAAATTATTGATGATTTATCAAATTAACTAAGAGCAGTAAATACCAAAAATAATTTAGGGTCAAACGTGAAAACCCGTGCCATATGGCACGGGTTTATGAATAATTACTGACCAGCTTCCAGAATTGCTTGGAACACGAGAGGGGCCACGATCGTGGCATCACTTTCGACGACATGCATCGGAGTGTTTACCGTGAGTTTGTCCCAGGTGATCTTTTCGTTCGGCGTGGCGCCGGAATACGAACCGTAGGAGGTCACGCTGTCGGAAATCTGACAGAAATAACCCCACGGCCGAACATCCTGCTTGAGGTCATACTTGATAGAGGGAACCACGCAGATCGGGAAATCCCCCGCCAAGCCACCACCGATTTGGAAAAATCCCAGACCGGGACCAGGCTTCGCAAGTTCCGGATACACATCGTAGAGCCACATCATGTAGCGAATACCACCCTTCACCACGTCCGGATTTATTTCTCCCCGATAGCAATAACCGGCAAAAATATTTCCGAGAGTGGAATCCTCCCAGCCGCCAACGATAATTGGCAGGTTCTTTTTATAAGCTTCCAAGAGCCAGCATTCCGCCGGATCACTGTCGTAGAATTTTTCAATTCCCGGAGTGGCGAGAAGTTTGTAGAAATATTCGTGCGGGAAAAAAGACGCCCCATTCAGGTCTGCTTTTTTCCACTCCGCAAAGATCCATGGTTCAACTTTGCGAAAC
>CAZHWX010000074.1:0-1854 GCA_964536045.1 uncultured Candidatus Saccharibacteria bacterium | reverse complement strand
AAATGATGTATTCATAATCATCGGTACTCCAGTTGTCTGAGCAAAAGAATTTATTAAATTGTAATAAAGCGGGGAAGCATCTTTAAAAACCAATTGTGGCCTTGCGCTTCCATCCACATGCGTAATAGCTGGAACCACACTTCTTTTATCTGGCTTAACCGGCACCACAAACAACATAAATCTAGCGGGTAATTGATTTACAGCGCCTGGTAATTCAAAAAAATCCTCTGCTTTTTCTGCTAATACTGACGGCGCAAAAGGTCGATAGGGTTCTCTAAATTTTATTTTAGTGTTAACTAAATCCTTCATCCCTTCTTTCCGTGGATCCGCCACAATAGATCTAGAACCCAACGCACGTGGGCCCCACTCAAATTTACCCTGAAACCAACCAATTACCTTTCCTTCGGTTATTTGGGTAGCCACAAAATCTACTAAATTATCTTTATTTTCTATTCTTTCGTATTTTATTTTCTCACCCAATAAAAATTTTTCTATTTCTGCGTCACTATAATCTGCCCCATAATAAGCGGAGTCCATTTTAAAGTTACGTGGAGAGTGAGTTACCTGATGTTCGATCAACATCGCCGCTCCTAAAGCTGCTCCACCATCTCCCGCCGCTGGCTGAATAAACATCTTTTTAAATTCGGTTTGCTCCAAAATTTTCCAATTAGCCACCGAATTCAAAGCTACTCCACCAGCAAAACAGAGATTTTCACAACCAGTTATCCTATAAGCTTCCTTTGCTAAAAGAACTACCGACTCCTCTAAAACCACCTGAATAGAAGCGGCGATATCCGCATATTTTTCCTGCTCCTCCGCTAATTGTTTAAATTCCTCCCCTTCCGGCTTCACTCCAAAATATTCTGGCCAACCAGTATCTCTAGTAAAAAACTTGGATTTAGGATCTCTTGGTTTTCCAAATAACTCCTCAAATTTTTTAGAGTAGGTTCGAGTAAGAGATTTTTGAAATTCAAAATAACTAAGATCTAGAGAATAAGAACCGTCCTCCGAAAATCTAATTAATTTTCTGATCTGGTCTACAAACCTCGGCTTACCATAGGGCGCCATACCCATCACCTTGTATTCTCCCTCATTCACCTCAAAGCCCAAAAAGGCGGTAAAGGCAGAATATAAAAGACCCAAAGAGTGAGGAAATCTTATTTCTTTTAAAATTTTTAAAGAGGTTCCATCTCCTATCCCAATAGTAGTAACCGCCCACTCTCCAACCCCATCCACCGTTAAAACCGCTGCCTTTTCAAAGGGTGAAGGATAAAAAGCAGAAGCAGCGTGAGACAAATGGTGCTCAGCAAATAAAATTTTTTTAGGATCTATTCCCAACTCAGAAACAATTAATTGGCGAATCCAAATTTTTTTTAAAAAAAGATTTTTTATTGATTCTACAAAAACCCTAGGAGCCCACGGGAAAGTGCCTAAATTATTTTTAATTATTCTCTCTAATTTTAAAAATGGTTTTTCATAAAAAATTACATAATCCAAATCTTGAGGTTTTATTCCACCCCTTTCCAAAACAAAATTAATTGCCAATTTTGGAAACTCCGAATCGTGTTTTTTTCTAGAAATTCTTTCCTCTTCCGACATTGCCACCGGCTTACCATCCACTAAAAGGACGGCAGCCGAATCATGATAAAAAAACGATAACCCAAGAATTTTCATTTTATTCAGTTAAAAAGTCTTTCCACTCCCCAGTCTTTTCCCCACGTCCAAACCATTTTGGTTCTGGGGCTTTTCTCCCCACAAAAACGTTAGCCTTAGAAAGGCTGAATGGTATAGCAAACAAAGCAAAGACGGTGAAATAAAAGACCATCATAACCACCGCAGTTATAAAATTTCCCA
>CAZHWX010000073.1:0-1900 GCA_964536045.1 uncultured Candidatus Saccharibacteria bacterium | reverse complement strand
ACCTGATTCCTCTAATAAAATAATTGTAGGAACCATGAGTGGAAAAAATAATATTGCAAACCAATCCGCACTTTCAAAACCTTTGTATTTGTGGAGCGCGAATAGTATAGGAATATACGGTATTCCTAATAAGCCATTAAAAGTCATGGCAATACTGTGTTTGGTGAGACCATATACCAGAAATGCAAAGAAATAACTTCCGGAATAAGCAAAAAAACTTACCGAAAGAGCTTCTCCAGAACGTTTGTTACGAATGGTTGAATTTTGTTGGAGTAAAGATAGTCCCTGCCAAAGAGTGAAAAACAAAGTAGCTAAGAAGCTGTCAGTCGCCATATTCCAACCCCAGTTTTGTTATTCAATGGTTTCGCGAATTAAATTTTCCACGAAGACCTCCTTTTAAATTGTTAATAGATAATTATGTATCTTTCTGTCTAGTATTATAATCCTAAAATACTAATTTGTCAATGTTGTTTTAAATAATTATTAATAGCTATAATTTGTTTAGTACCATCGTAAAATCTCCTTGGTGAGGGTTATTCATTCATCGGCGTTTTGATGGTTGATGATATTAGCTTGTACATACTGCCTCACCACTTTTTGTTTTTAAAAAAGTTGGAGAAAATAGCGCTCAGCACGTGGGGGCCGGGTAAGGAGAATCCTAATCCTTTGGATTTAGAAAAATATCTTTGCGTAGTAGTCCGGCTATTAGGGCTCCCCCATTCCGTGGGATAAGCTACGGAATCAGTGCGTTTCATCCTCCCCGGCCCGTTATTTGGGCGTCATAAGGGGAGGTTTTTATACCATTTTATTTTTAAGTAATAAGGTCTGGTACTGCGCTCACTCCGTTCGCTTGTTTTCTCTTACTATTAGGAAGTGATTTGCTTTCGCAGACTACAATAGGTGCAATCGGGATCGTCACAGAATTTATCGCGGAAAGAAAATTCGCGAATCTCTTTAATCGTATTATCTAACTCCGATAAAGTTTTCTCTAATGGAATTTCTTCTAGAGAAAAACTTTCTAATTTATAACGTTTCTTATCGTCGGGCTCTAGGAAATCTATAACTCCCTCTTCCATTTTATATTTACCACTGTCGTAGTTATTTAATAAAAATTTATAAAAAGCTAACTGACGTAAATAGTTACCATCTGCATCTTTGGTTAATCCAAACAATTTATTGCGAGTCTGGGCTTTGGAGGTTTTAAAATCAATAACTCGCATTCCTCCATTTTTTAAATATTCTAGTTTGTCTATTTTGCCGGTTAATTGAATACCGTTTCTGGCTACGCCGGAAACTGGCAATTCCACCAAGGATTCTTCTGGCCAAAAGACGGAATTAGCTTCATACCAACCCGCCAAAGACTCTCGACCCTTTTTAAGGGCATCTTCTTTATCCGCCGAAGAGATTTTAGTTTTTTCTAATTCTTCTTCAAATAATTTAACTAATTTTTCTTTGGAGTCTTCTTTTTTTCTACGTAGTTCAAACAAGCGACGCAGAGCACCGTGCGCGGCGGTGCCATAAGCTTGATGACGAGTTTCGGTTTCTGGAATTCGTAATAAGTTGTTATAAAAATATTGCCAAGGGCATTTTAAATAATTATTTAAGTGAGTTACGGAAAAAGCTCGATCTTCAAATAAACGTAAAATAAATTCTTTTTCTCCCTCTACCTCTTCCTTAATCGGAGTTTTAGTTAAATCGGGATTCGACTGATAATTTAATTCATAGTCTTTAATGTCTAGGTTTTCTATGTGTTCAGCAGAAATTTCTTTTAAAAAGCGAGTGGGTAAAACCTCTCTACCTTCTTTATCAGTGGAACTAAAGGTTACAAAAATATCTTGTTTGGCTCGAGTTAGAGCTACATAAAAAAGTTTACGTTCGTCTTCTAGTGGATCGCCACTTT
>CAZHWX010000072.1:0-2003 GCA_964536045.1 uncultured Candidatus Saccharibacteria bacterium | reverse complement strand
TATGTATTATAGCTTAAAACTTAAGTGATTCCACTACCTTATGCGTGGATAAGTACGCTTCCTCAAAAATCTTTTGTAATTCTTTCTCTCCCGGCAATTCCGAAGCTACAAAATGAGCGTTATGGTGAACCGCAAGCTCCAAAGGTGAGGTAATTTTTAAGAAGTACCCATCTAATCGCTTGCTATTTTTAGAAACTACCGTCCACTGCCAACCAAAATCCTTCAAAGCATCTCCCACTGCCATAAAATTAGTAGAAATTTCTTGAAAATAATCCTGCATTCGAATTACATCTGGAAATTGATAATACAACTCAAAATTAAAACCGAAACCAGCAATCTTTGGATTATGGCTTGGAAATAAATTTTTTACCGTCTGACTCATTTGTTTAACCAACAAAGAATCTTTTGGCTCTAAAGCTTGCTCATCTTCTATTCTTAGACGCTCTCCCTCCCAAACAATCTGTAAATTTAACTTAGGCACCGACAAGTGCTTAATTCTCATTACCGGATCATCTATTAAACTAATGCCGGCCGCCGAAGGACCAGTAACCGCCGAGGCAAAAACTGGATTCTCTGGAGGAATTGCATCCCTACCAGATAAAACCAAAATTAAGTTTGCCTTATATAACGAACTATTCAAAAACTTCATTTTTTATTTAATAATTTTTTTAGCTTCTAATATTTCTGGCCCCGCTGACAAAACCCAAGCCCCAGACTCAGGTTGATCTCCTACATATATATAGTAAGAGCCCTCCGCTAAGGTCACTGGCAAATCTCTAGTGGTTAAGTTAATAGAAAATTCTTTATTTTGACAATCTATAGCTCTATTAATTAATGCCTTAGACGGATCGGAACGCACATATTCCGGATTACTAAACATTAAAATAGTTGCGTATTTAGCCGAACACTTTCCCGCAATAGAAAACCCTTCATCTACTACCGAAATTTTTATTTTCTCTTCTTTAGGCAACAAATCCGAAATATTACCTAATAAACTACTAATTCCACCTTCCCCGGGCTTAGAAAAAACCATAACTTCCTTGGGTGGCTCAACCACCGGCATTACTGGATTTAAGTCTGCCTCCGAAATCTGAGGTATAGAGTCGGTTTGATTTTGCACAAAATCCTCTACCACTTGTGGAATATCTGCCACTGCCTCCGCTACCTGATCCGCAAAATCACTTACCTGATCCGAAAAAGACTCTTCATTAGTTTCGGTATTTATTGCTTGTTCCACATCTAACCACAAAGAATCCAAATAAACATCGGGTAAATCTTCTCCACTTCGCAAGCCGGTAACCTTTATTTGAACTCGGCGTAAATCTTCCCAAGTAAGAATTGGAATGTTTAACTGGGCATCCTCTACTGGCAACCAAGTTTCCCCATCTAAGCTGTAATCAAATTGTAAAAACTTCTCTAAGTTATCAAAAATTAATTCAGCTCTCACTTCCGGAGACTCTTCCGCAAAAGCTTTAGATATTAACCAAGCTTGTGGAACTTCTACTGGTGGCACCACCTCAATTACTGGCTCCGCTACCGGCTCTAAAACTGGCGAATTAATAACCTCCGGTTCCACGGGTGGTAAAACTGGAGAATTCTCCAAATTAGTAGTTGGAATTTCTTCTTTAGACTCTGGCGCTAAATCAGCTTTTACTTCTTCAGAAGATTTAGTCTCTTCATTATTAACTGGAGTATCTGACGATTTTAATTCTTCTATGTTTTCTACTTTTTCTTCTATTGGCTCTTCTTTAACTGGCGGATATTTAAAAAGCCAAGACAAACGAATCTTCGCCCCCAATACCCTAGTTCCTTCTTCTACCGGACCATCAAATCCTAAACAAGTTATAGATCTACCCTCTTGCGGAACATAAACAGCCGAATTTCCTCCATTAAAAGAGTCGAATCCAGAACCTGGAGTAACCTCCGGAGTTCCCTTAGCCCCCTCGGGATTATTCCAATCACCAACACAACCCGAAGCAAAAAATTCCGTAATATTAGCCCGC
>CAZHWX010000071.1:0-2087 GCA_964536045.1 uncultured Candidatus Saccharibacteria bacterium | reverse complement strand
GACATTAGCTATTGTAAAAGTTTTACCAGAACCAGTTACCCCCAAAAGTGTTTGATGGGCTAAGCCCTTTTCTAAACCCTTAACTAATCCCTCAATTGCTTGGGGTTGGTCACCAGCTGGCTGGTTATTAGAAATAACTTCAAATTTAGCCATTAACTATTAATAAATACCACGCCCACAAACTTAAATAAAGCAATAAAAATATCCGAATTACTCCGGATATTTTTTTAAAAAATTAATCTATTAGCTTGGGCAAACTATGAATTCGCGGATCTATGACTCGTTCAAAACAAACTCGACCAGCTCCGTGTGAAAATACATACCAATCCTTCTCCGTCGGACTTGGATAGGCATAATAATCCCTACTATTATTATCGTCTGCTGGTAATTTGAAATCCGCACAAACCTCAAATCTTAAATCTCCAAGCGGCTTATATTCATACATCTTCATGGTTTCTGGGTCTCTAGGTAAAAAATCTATCGGCAAATTTTCTGGTAACTTATTTTCTTTCTGCCAAAAAGACAGAACATAATTTTGCACCCCCATTAAATCTTGAGTCCGTCGCACATCTAACTCTCTGGTTCGTACAGTCCAAGGTGCACCTCCTGCAAAAAATCCCATCACTAAAATTGCCAAGGATAAACCAGCAAAAATCCAGGTAAACAATTTAGTTGGCCTAGAATCCGTAAAACCCTTTATCCAACCACGATAAAAATAAAATACTCCAGCGGCTACGAGTAACACCGCCAAAGATTTAATCCCAAATCGTGCTGTTAATTCTCCACCAAAAAACTGATAAAAAACTATCATTAAATCCACCAAAAAAGTTATACCAGCTACAAATACAGTTAAATGGGAAAGCCAAGGAATCTGACCAGCTGGGTCCTTGGCTAACTTATTCATCGCCCATAAATAACTTGGGGTAAAAACTAAAAGCGCCGCGAGAGCTAAACGCATAGATTCATTTACTCCCCCGTAATAACTTAAAGTGTCCGGTAGCCAAACATTTACACTTTGAAAAATTACAGTCAAAAAAGAAATTACAGCTGCAAATAAAGCGCCGGTGGAAAATAAGTGTAGAAAAAATTGTTTAGGTGAAATCATTTTTATTTATTGGTTTTTATATTGACCGTTTTCGTCTGGTAACAAACAGCCGGTAGCTCGCGATAAACCCTCCAAACCCTGCTCACCCTCCAATCTCGTACCATCTCCTAATATCCAAGTCGGATATCCATCTATTTTGTTATCCAAACACTTTTTAGTTTCTACTGTGCACTCTACATAATTTACAAACCGAAAGGCATCTCCAAATTTAGCCTTCTCCGCCTGACAATGAGAACACCAATAAGCTCCATACATGGTGACATTTTTAGCAGATAAACACTGAGCAAAACCATCTAAATTAGTCGGCGTAGGCTTACCAAAATACCAACCCACCCACCCAAGTGCCAAAACCGTTAAAACTACCCAAAACCAGATTTTAATCTTGTTTAACATTCCTCTAAGTCTAGCAAAATTTAGGTTTCTTCCTAATTATCCATACAGACTACTAATTTACGTATTTATTCCTTACAACAATCCACCAACTTACTAACTAAGTCTTCTACCGACATTGGGGCATCCCCAGCTGGAACTTCTTTTTTTAAATCTTTAGTTTCTAACAGTTTTAAGCGTAAACCCCAAAAAGTGGCGTAAATTTTATATGCTTTATCAAAAAAATCTTTAGCTTCTACCACCTTACCCTCTCCTTGTAGTTTAGTTCCCACCTCCATTAAACGCATACTAGCCGACAACATATGCTTCATAGAACACCAAGTTTCTCCCTCGTGACTACCAGTTAGTTTTACCATTAATTCTTTACGCATCTCCCTAACCTCTCGTAAAGTTTCTAAATATTCTGGCTTGCCAGTTTTTTCCGCAGTAAAAAATAAATGCTCTTCTAAACCTAAAAGATTCATAACTGCCAAAGACAAATCTTCATCTCGCGATAAATCTACCGCTCCTCCAGCCTGCATCTTTTTCACCCGCTCGTGTAATTCTTCGTAATTCATATTTGGATTATTAAATAAATGTTACGCCCCTTGGA
>CAZHWX010000070.1:0-2374 GCA_964536045.1 uncultured Candidatus Saccharibacteria bacterium | reverse complement strand
GATGGAATTTGTTTTTTGATTGAATCTTTTTCTCCCGTGGTTTTTCCCTTACCTCCACCCCACCAACCGTAAAGTGCCGCTTGGTAAATGGCTAGAAGATCGTTGTGATCGGAACTACCATCTTTGGTAATATCCATAAGATTTGGAATAGAGGGTAATTTACCATCCAATAACAGATTTGCTCCGCTAATTGCATCGCCAAAACTCAAACCAAAACTGCGATTAATATCACCCCGCGGATAAACCCTCCAAATTACCGAAGGAGACCAGGTTGGATGATCCAAACCGGAATTATCGGTCCACTGCCCGGAATGATGATCCTGAGCTACGCGATAACAACCATTCATATAACTACCGGTGGAGACAAATGAATTCATTGGAATCCAACTGGTATCTATAGAATATTTACCGTCAAAACGGATCACTCCAAAAGAGTGAGACCAAAAGCTACTACCTTCCTGGTGATTGGAAATTAAATCTGTATGCCAATCTACCTGTATAGAGTGCGAAGAGATTTTATGCCAGGTATTAAATCGACTCAGAAAAGCCGATATTTTACTTTTACCATCCTGACGAATAATGAATGAAGCAGGACGCTCATCATCGGAAGTAGCTGTAATCGCCTGCAAAATACCAATTGGTGTTTTGCGAGCCATAATTGAAAAATAATTCAAGGTTTCCTTACTTAAATAATCCCTCAAACCTATGGAAAATTTATTCAGATTACGAGACTTAGCCTCCACACTATCCAGATTTATCTGATATTTATTAAGTAGTGACAATTTAACCAAATACCAACCATCCTCAATGGAATAAGTATTATTGGTTAGAGAACTAAAAAACAAATCAGACAAACTGAAATAAACAGTCCAGCCAGTTAATTGATTATCCATTTCCTCCGGTCCGGATTGAGAGAGATTCATAGCTCTTGCTCGATCTATTGCGGTAGTTTCCGGAAGGTTGTATTCCGACCAGTAAAAGGTTGTATTCAGTGTTTCATACCAGTCTTTTACTGTGACCTCATATGTTGAGGGCTGTGGCGGTTCAATTTGAGCAAACACAAACAGCGGCAGAAAAAGAACAAACAGAACAAATAAGCGCTTCATGGGAAGCTCCTTTCAAAAAGATTTAGAAATATTGGTTTATTGAACTGTGAAACTGCTGGGCGCGATTGTATACTGATTTTCAATAATGTCAATATAAATGGATAAATACTTGACCGTATAGGGGTCTTTTGATAACATTCTGCAGTTATGCGAGCTTGCGAAAAATGCGAAAAATCCTACAAGATGGGTGGAACCCGCAAGCTTTTGCGCGGTCACTACAACCCAACTGCATGGGGCCGAAAGAAAGCTAATTTGCAGTATGGTAAATTAGACGGCAAGCGCGCACTTCTCTGTACTCGTTGTTTAAGAACTCAAAGTAAAACCAAATAATAAAAACCGCACATCGTGCGGTTTTTTATTACTTAAATAAAATTTCCATGAAACCCGAGCTCTTCCTGTTCCTTTCTCATTAGAATAAATACATCATCCAACTGAGAATCTCCGGTTTTGACAACACCAACCTCTAACAGAACTCGAAAATGTTCTGGCCGATGAAGCCTCAAGAATTCGTGAATCTTGCCGAGTGACAATAGTTTAAAATTTACCCCTCTTTCGAAGAACAAATCCTTAACTAATTTGCCTGCTATTTTAGGATCATCAGACTCAACTTCGATTTCCACTACTGGAAAGGAGAAATTGGGATATCCCTCAAAAACAGCCTCATCTATATCAATGGTAAAAACTCCATTTTTCCACCTACTTCGTGAGGTCAAGCAAGAGCAAAAAGACACATAGCCATTCTCTCTTAAGCCATCATCCGATAAGCGACTTACTGGAATTCCCAAAAATTTAGCTATCCGGCTTGGATCAAGAACTTCTTCGTGATCAGTAACGTCAGAAGATGTTTTGTTATAGGCGGACCCCATCTTCATTTCAAATCTAACACCATCCGAATCAGTACGCTTACGAAGCCAGACATCTTTTTTAGTAAGCCAGAAACTGGACGAATCATAATATTCATCTCGAATCATTTGGAGTCCCAAACTCTCAAAACCAAACACCAACTTGTCCAAGTCCAGCGGACCTACCGAAAGTTTTATTTCTATTTCTCTTACATCTTTTTTAGTACTCACAGTTTCCTCCGAATTATTAAAAAGTTAATTAAACTAGATTTTTTATACTTCTTTGCCTAATTTTTAGCAAATATAATCGTAGCAACTTAAATATCTCCGTGTTATCTTAATTTAGTTATTTTGGGTCGCATTAAGTATGTCCCAGATATTCAGATTCGGGCCGTAGTATACCGGTAGTACGCGTCCATGGGGTGG
>CAZHWX010000069.1:0-2427 GCA_964536045.1 uncultured Candidatus Saccharibacteria bacterium | reverse complement strand
TTTCTTCCCGCTCATTATAATTTTATCAAAAGTCATTTCGATGTTATCACCTAAATCCTTATACTCAACCTTATCTTTCATATCATCAGTAACACGCTCGCGGATATACGCAATTAGAGTATCAACACGCTCTTGCGCGCGATGATGTAATTCTTTTTCATCTTCTTCGGATAAGGTTCCTTTTTCTTCTAGCATTTCTCGTCGGTCTCTCGAAACCAATTCTTCAAATCTACCCTTCGGATCAAAAGTATACCGAATTTTGTATTCATCTTTTATATCTTTAAATCCCGCGTCCTCAAATAATTTTTGAAGTTCATCATGCCTTTGAAAATAGCGATTTTTTATCATTATTTCAAAACCAGCAAGTTCATCTTTTTTTCTCAAAATATCTTGGAAAGCTTGTTGTGTTTCTTTATTTAAAGACAATTCCCAAATAATAAATTTTCCTTCTGGTTTGAGTAAACGATAAATTTCCGAAAAAACTTTCGGTTGTTCTTGTTTTGGTAATTCATGAACTCCCATTTTGATTACTGCTTTATCAAATTTTTCTATGGGCATCCCAGTTTGTCGAATATCCCCAAGAATCATGTGATCTTCGGGAAGTTTCAATTCTGAACGCGCTCTTGCCATTTGAACTGCGCTTTCATCTACTAAATATATTTCCGGCTTATTTTGAAAATCTTTAGTCGCTTCAATAATATGTCTTGAAACATCAGCATAACCAGAACAACCCTCAAGAATAACTTCTCCCTCATGAGGGTCAATAGCACTTAATAATGCTTGATAATATTCATCTTTAATTTTATGGATTTGCTCATAGCGAACAATCCGGTCATCAAAGCCTTTTTTTGAGTATCCTTGTAAATTTTGTGATTTTTCCATAGAAATTACTTCAACTATTTATTTAATTTATTTTCAATCTTTTCTAATCTATCCACTATTTCATCAAACTCTCTACGTAAATCAAATAAAATATTGGCCTCTTTACGAACTTCATCCTCGGTTTTGTCTGCCAACTTTTTCTCCCCCTTAAGTCCGGATAAAATTACTTGCTCTCCAATAAAAGTTGCTACAAAGAGACCAGTTATTAAAAGTAATCCTCCACCCACCAAAAAAGAACCCCAGGAACTCATTCCATAATCATCCGCTAAGTGCCAAACCCCCCTCCAAAAAAGGACCGTACTAGTGCCACCAATAAAAGCGTAGATTATCGTCTTATGACTTAATCGGCCACGAACCTTGTCTTCTAATTTGTCGAAAAACTTAACTATAGACTTAATCATCTTATTTAATATGGTACTTGGCTTTAATGTCGGATTCAACTTCCTCCTCTGCTTCGTCTTTAGTTTCCTTAGCTTTTTCCGAAAGCTTATTAAGTTCTGCTTCGGACAATAAATTAAGCTCTTTAGCCTTTTCACTAAGCCATTCTTTAGTATTTCGGGTTGGATCATCTAATACTTCTTCTAAAAGAATAGATAAGACATCTCCCACCTTACGACTAGGCTTAAGCTCTAAAAGATTCATCAACTCATTTCCATCTAGGGCCAACATCTTAGGGTGAATTGGATCACGCTTAACCTTGTCGATCATAAACAAGAGATGACGCAATTTATACGGGAAAGCTTTTGGTACATTGGAACCAATGCGATCGGCTTCTCGTACTTTTAATAAATCATCTAAGTATTCCAAACCAATCCGGCGCAAAAAACGACGTACTCCAGCCTCGCTTACTTCGCCCACATTGTAATAAAACATGTGGTAACGAATTAAGTGTCCCACTCGCTCAATTATTTCTTTGGGAAAATGTAGACGATCTAAAATTTTTACCGCCATCCGTGCACCTACCACTTCGTGACCATGAAAAGTACAATCCGGACCATCCCCCGCTTTGGTCCGCGGTTTACCAATATCGTGAAGAAGAGCCGAAAGACGAACCGCTAAAGAATAATTTTTCTCCGCCGCATAATTTAAAGCGTGAACGTTGTGATCAAATACGGTGTAGGTGTGATGTTTGTTTTGTCCGCAACCAATTCCCTCTCGTAGTTCCGGCAAAATAAATTTTAGAAGTCCCGTATCTTCCAACATCACAATCCCGCGCGCTGCCTGCACAGTCATAATCATCTTTTGTAACTCGTCCCGAATTCGTTCTTTAGAAATCATTTCTAAAAGTCCGGCTTCGTCACGCAAAGCAGTAAAAGTTTCTGGATCAATTTGAAAATCTAAGTCCGCAGCAAATCGCACCGCCCGAAGCATACGTAAAGCATCTTCTCTAAAACGTTCAATTGGTTTGCCCACTGCACGAAGCAAACGAGTTTCCATATCGGTTAAACCACCAAAAGGATCCACTAACTCTGCCGGACCACTTGGTGCTAAATCGAGGGCCATCGCATTTACCGTAAAATCTCGACGCGCTAAATCCTCTTCAAT
>CAZHWX010000068.1:2136-2672 GCA_964536045.1 uncultured Candidatus Saccharibacteria bacterium | reverse complement strand
TTGGAAGGTTTGGGTCAGCTTTTAGAAACTATTAATTTAATTCGCGAAAATATTGGCCACCCTTTAAAAATTGGTGGAGCTCTTCTTACGATGTATGATCGCCGAGAAAAACTTTCCCGCGAAGTCGCGAAAGAAATTCGTCGCCGTTTTCCGCATCGAGTTTATGAAGTAGAAATTCCACGCTCCGTTAGTTTGGCGGAAGCTCCAAGCTTTCAAAAACCAATCATGCTTTATGCTCCGCATAGTCCTGGCGCAGTGGCTTACGAAAGATTAGCTCGCGAAGTTTTAATTCAGGGTGGTATGGGAGTGGGGGAGGTTTTGCATCCCGCAGCAGGTGCTATGGCTGCTCAGGTTACTAGAAAAATAGAAGATATTTCTAAAACTAACTTTGAGATGCAAGAATCTCCAGAGCCCCTCATTATTCACTACGCCGGTGGCGAAGAGTTTTAAAAAGTACAAAGTAATTAAATAGCGTAGTTAAATTGGGTAGGTATTTGTGCCTCAAATTTTTGCACCTGCAAAAATTTGAGGCAAGA
>CAZHWX010000068.1:0-2126 GCA_964536045.1 uncultured Candidatus Saccharibacteria bacterium | reverse complement strand
ATGGCCAAAAGAAATTTTATATCCTCAAAACGTTCGCATATGCGAACGTTTTGAGGATGTGGTTTGTCGCTGGATTTCTGGAAAAGAGGGAGTATAATCGGTCTCGGTTTACCCTCCCTGCATGCGGGAACCGGCAAACCATACGTACGTATCTGCAAAGCGGAGGAGCCTGATATTTTAAAGTCTTGAGTAGGCCACCGGTCGTCAGGTATTTATTATTTCATTATTTTATCTATAAAACCGACGCATCGAATTAGTGGCACGAAAATTTCGGAGATCTAACAGGTCTCCGTTTTGCTTTTTATAAAAATAAATTGGTGAGGGAAAATATATAAGTTATACTTAATCCAATGACTGGTAGAGGATTGGAATCTTTGATTCCGAAAAAAAATTCGGGAAATTCTGGGGTGCCTCATTCGGCGCCAGTTGTTTCTGCGGCTCCAACGGAACGATTTATTCCGCCTCCGTCTCCTGCGCCAGCCTCTTTTACCGTTTTAGATCCAGTAGAGCCCCGCATCCCAGTAATTCGAGAAACTCCCAAACCTAAAGAAAAAGGAGATTCTGTTTTTCATATTGAAGTAAATAAAATTGAACCTAATCCGTACCAACCTCGTAGATTTTTTCAGGCCGAAGAATTGCAAGAACTTGCGGAGTCCATTCGGGAGCATGGTGTGCTTCAGCCAATTGTAGTTACCAAAAAAATAGTAGAAGCCGAGTCTGGAGCCCACGTTACTTATGAATTAGTGGCGGGTGAGCGTCGTTTGCGAGCCTCGCGTTTAGCGGGGTTAACAACTATTCCGGCTATTATCCGTTCCTCTATTCCGCCGAAGCAGGCCCAATTAGAGTTAGCTCTTATCGAAAATATTCAGCGCAGTAATTTAAATCCGTTGGAATCTGCTCGAGCTTATGCGCGTTTACAAGAAGAATTTAATTTAACCCAGCGGGAAATTGCGATTCGCGTGGGTAAGAGTAGAGAAGCGGTGGCTAATGCTTTGCGTCTTTTAAATTTGCCGGGTGAAATTCAAGAGGCTTTAGAGATGGGCAAAATTAGTGAATCCCAAGCTCGCGCAATTTTATCCGTGAGTTCTACCGAGGGTCAGCACCAAGCTTTTCACAAAATGTTATCTGGTGATTTAAGTGGTCGTGAACTACACCGCGAATCTCGTGGCGCCAAGGTAGATATTTCTGGAGATCCAGAAAGTCGTTACTGGCAGAAAAAGTTTGAAGAATTTTTTTCCGCTCCAACTCTCGTCAGCAAAAAAGGAAATAAGCGCCAAGTAACTCTCCGGTTCTTTTCGGAAGAGGAGTGGCAGGGGGCTTTAAAGCGTTTATTTGGTACGGACTCTATTTCAAATTTTTAACCACCACCTCGTTGGTGCCTGGTAGTTTTTTCAATCTTACTGCTATTTTTTCCGCCTTATCTTTACTAAGGCTTGGGACGCGCACAATTACTTTAGAAAAGCTTCCACGCTTATCCGTTTCGCTAGTTAAGTAAGTTATATTAATTTTTAATTCCGAAAATACCGAAGTCACTTCTTTTAAGTATCCGGTTTGATCTTTGTTTTGAATAATTATTTCTGAAAGTTGGGCACCAGATTTTTGCTTCAAGGTTTTATTCTTTGTTCCTAGAGCATTTTTAATGTGCTCTTTAGTTCCTGAGCCTTTTACAAAACGTAGCCAATCTTCGGATGGTTTTTTTCCTTTTTGTACGGATATTTCTACCATGTCGCCGGATTGTAACTCGTGATCTAGTGGTACTAGCTTCCCATTAACTCGCGCGCCCACACATTGGTCGCCAACTGCGCTGTGAATACGGTAGGCAAAATCAATTGGAGTAGAGCCAGCCGGCAAATCTAAAATATCGTTTTGGGGAGTAAGCACAAATATTCGGTCCTTAAAGAAATCTACTTTTAGGGCCTGTACGAATTCTTCGTGGTTAGCAAAAGATTTTTGCCAGTTGCGTAGTTGTTCTACCCAGCGTAATTCCGATCCTTTTCTCACTCCCTTCCAATTTTTACTCTGCTTAGTTTGGCGCGGCTGTTGGTTAGCCAAGTGAGCCGCATTACACAGTTCCTCTTCATCATGCATTTCTTTGGTTAGGATTTGAAACTCGGTGATCATGTTGT
>CAZHWX010000067.1:0-2712 GCA_964536045.1 uncultured Candidatus Saccharibacteria bacterium | reverse complement strand
CGGAGCGTTTAATTGTGGAGCCAATGGTCGGGATTGAACCGACGACCCCCTCCTTACCATGGAGGTGCTCTACCAGCTGAGCTACATTGGCAAAAGAACCAAAACCAACAAAAAGAAGAATACTATAAACACTTATCCTATTCAACTTATATTAGTTGTTTTGTTATAGGTTTTTTGTTACCTTGGCGACGGAACGCTAGAAAATTAAAAACTCGAAAAGCTACATTTTGTTCTGGTTATTTGGTTGATACAGATAAGAAAATCTAAAGAACAAAATAATAAAAGAAATTAATAAGGAACTTTGATCCTTACCTAATTTCAGCGTTCTAGGGTTAACCCTACCCCTCCGTTTTATTAGGAGGGGTATTTTATTGCTAAACAAAAAACTTGGAATAAAATAAACAACAGTACTTCACAACCAATTGAGACCGCAATAATCTGCCGGATTGGATTTCCGAGTGGGACGAAAGCTCTTTACGGGAGTGTAAACCACCCACACTCTAGATGTCTCCCGAGTAATGCTACATGAAAAGGAGAAACCTGATGTTTTAGTAACCCTACTATTCAGGGGTGTGTGCGAAGGCAACTAACTACGCATAGCGTGGGCCTTGAAATCCAGTAATGCTACGCAGAAGCAAACCCTCAATTGGTATACCCTCTCCATCATTTCGGAGGGGGTATTTTATTTGCCAAATTTAAGATACCGGATTATATTCACCCCAGAACTTCAAATCGAGCGGAGCCGTGCAGTCTCCATGCGTTAATGTCGTAGTGGTTAATTCCAAGGGGGAATCCACCATATTTTGTGTTTCTAAGTAGTGGCGAACGAACAGAAACTATCTAGTAGGTGTTGGCAGAATGCCACCCTAGGTAGAGACCAATAAAATATGCAAAGGTGACTAATCTGCAATCTTCATCGCAGAAACATAGAGCCCGGCGTTCGCTAAAGACCCGGAAAAGACACGGAAATTCCCATCCTCTGCTTCGATTTACCCTCCAACTTTGTTGGGGGGATTTTTTTTAATTAATAATTTCTAGTACAAGTTATTTAGCTAAAAGAAAGGCTACCCCTAAAGCTGTGCCATCGTATGGTTCTTGTCGGATTATTTCTATATCCGGTAAAAACTCTCGCAAAAAATTCATTAATAATTCCGATTGAGTAACTCCCCCATCTACTACCAATTTAGTTGGCCTTTTAGATAATTTATTAATTGCTTTAACCGAGTCCTCCGCAAACTCTCGCATTAGTGGTTCAAGTTCGGCTGGCTTACCCAAATGCGGTAAAACTCTTGGCCCACAAGATTCCGCCACTTTAGCCTCTATGCCATATCGCAACTCTCCACCACTGGGTAAAACCGTAGTAAAAAATCCGGGAATTATTTCTAACTCCGAAATTTCTTGCACCATAAATATTCCCGTACCGAAAGTTATTTTAGTATCCGTTCCCAAAACAGACGCCGCATGAAAACTAGCTTGCTGGTCGCCACAAACTGCGAGAACCGGTAAAGAAAAACCCAAAACTTCTTCTTTTAATTTTCCAAAATTAGATTTAGACGGTAAAACTTTTGGCAAAATATTTTCTGGAACATTCCAAACTTCTAACAACTCCTTATCCCAAGTTCCATTTATGATATTCCAAAGTAAGGTTCGCGAAGCATTAGTAGCGTCCGTTATATGTGGATTATTTTCTACCAAACGATACAACAACCAAGAATCCACTGTGCCAACTTTAAAATTCTGATTCGGGAACTTTTCCAACAACCAACTTATTTTAGAGGCGGAAAAATACGGATCATTAGCTAAGCCAGTTCGCTCCCGAATCATCTTGCGCTGAGCTGGTGGCACTCGCCCACAATGCGCCGCCGTACGCGTATCCTGCCAAACAATGGCTGGGTAAATAGGCTTACCCGCCTCGTCCCAGGCAATTACCGTTTCTCGCTGATTAGTAATTCCTAATCCCACAAAATCCTCCGCACTTAAACCGGACGACTTAACCGCCTCTCGCAAAACTTTAACCGACACTTCATATATTTCTTCTGGATCCTGTTCTACTCCCGCGCCACCCAAAGTTATGTTTTTCCCCATCTCCATATAACTACGACCTACAATCTTAAATTCCGAATTAAAAACTATGGCCTTTATTCCACTCGTACCCACATCTAAAACCAAATAGTTTTTATTCATATTTATACTTTATTTTTAATATATTTTTTCATCCTCCATTTTCTTCCGCTTCCCTTATTAAGATTTTTATAAAACGGCGTAAGCGCATGGCAATTTGGGCACAAGAGACGGAGGTTTGTTTCTAAATTATTTTCAGCATTTCCATCAATATGATCAATCTCTAAAGGAACCACTCCTGTTATTGGATGTTTTTTATTCCACCCACACATAGAGCACCTATTGTTAAATTTATCTAATAAATATCTCTTTAAGTGTTGGGAAATATTTTTTGCACTTATACCAATTTCTCCACTAACCTTTCCCTCTTTCCAAGCAGCAACCCATTTATTGTGTTGATAAAAAAACTGACACTTGTTAGAACAAAATTTTATATGGTAACGCTTTGTAAGTTCTTTATCACAACCAAGACACCGCCTCATAGACTAATAATACCACAAACTACCCCTACCCGTGGTATACAAAACAACCTGGAGCCGTCCCCGGGAGTTGAACCCGGAACCTTCCGCTTACAAAGCGATTGCTCTGCCA
>CAZHWX010000066.1:0-2748 GCA_964536045.1 uncultured Candidatus Saccharibacteria bacterium | reverse complement strand
GAGGTGAAGATATAAATAAAGCAATAAAAAAAACCCGGATTGCTCCGGGTTTTTTATTTAATCTACCAACTTCGGTGAACTATGAATCCGCGGATCTATGACTCGCTCAAAACAAACCCGCCCAGCTTCGTGCGGAAACACGTACCAATCTTTCTCAGTTGGACCCGGATAAGAGTAATAATCGCGATAATTATTATCTAGTGCCGGTAATTTAAATTCTGCACAAATTTCAAACTTCAAATCTCCAAGCGAGCGATATTCATAAGCCACGTCAGTCTCCGGATCTTTCGGTACAAAATCTGCCGGCAAATTTTCCGGTAACTTATTTTCTTTTTGCCAAAAAGATACAACATAATTTTGGACACTCATTAAATCTTGGGTCCGCCTCATATCTAACTCTCTAATCCGCACCGTCCATGGTGCCCCACCCGCAAAAAATCCAACAACCATTACTACTAGTGATAATCCTGAAAAAATCCAAGTAAATAACTTAGTTGCCTTAGAATTCGTGGAATCCTTTATCCAACCTCGATAGAAGTAAAACACTCCAGCAGCTACTAATAACACCGCCAGGGATTTAATTCCGAATCGAGTTGTTAGTTCTCCACCAAAAAAACCGTAAAAAACAATCATCAAGTCCACCAAAAAAGTTATACCCGCTACAAACACGGTTAAATGTGAAAGCCACGGAATCTGACCGGCTGGATCCTTAGCTAGTTTATTCATCGCCCACAAATAACTGGGGGTAAAAACCAAAAGAGCCGCTAGTGCCAAACGCATAGATTCGTTTACTCCTCCGTAATAACTTAGAGTGTCCGGCAGCCAAACATTTACACTTTGAAAAATTACTGTAAGTAAGGAAACTACCGCTGCAAATAACGCCCCTGTAGCAAAAAGATGTAAGAAAAACTGTTTAGGTGAAATCATTTTTATTTATTGGTTTTTATATTGTCCATTTTCGTCTGGTAATAAACAGCCGGTAGCTCGCGACATACCATCTAAACCCTGCTCACCGCTTAATCTAGTTCCATCGCCCAAAATCCAAGTCGGATACCCATCTATTTTATTATCTAAACACTTTTTTGTTTCTACCGTACACTCTACATAATTTACAAATCGAAAAGCATCTCCAAATCTAGCCTTCTCTGCCTGACAATGAGAGCACCAATAAGCCCCATACATAGTGGCATTTTTAGCGGATAAACACTGGGCAAAGCCATCCAAATTAGTCGGTGTAGGCTTACCAAAATACCAACCCACAAAACCAAGCGCCAAGACCGCGAGAGTTATCCAAAACCATATTTTAATCTTATCTAACATTCCTCTAAGTTTAACAGAATCTCGGTTTCTTCCTAATTACCGTTTATTTCACTCTTATTCCTTACAGCAATCCACCAACTTACTAACTAGGTCTTCTACAGACATTGGAGTGTCCCCAGTTGGAGCTTCTTTTTTCAAATCTTTAGTTTCTAAAAGTTTTAAGCGTAATCCCCAAAAAGTTGCATAGATTTTATAGGCTTTATCAAAAAAATCTTTAGCTTCTACCACCTTACCCTCTCCTTGTAGTTTAGTTCCCACCTCCATTAAACGCATACTGGCCGACAACATATGTTTCATGGAACACCAAGTTTCTCCTTCGTGACTACCAGTGAGCTTGACCATTAATTCTTTACGCATTTCTCGAACCTCTCGCAAAGTCTCTAAATATTCTGGTTTACCAGTTTTTTCTGCAGTAAAAAAAAGGTGCTCCTCTAACCCTAAAAGATTCATAACCGCCAAAGACAGGTCTTCATCTCGTGATAAATCTACCGCTCCCCCCGCCTGCATTTTTTTCACTCGTTCCTGTAATTCTTCGTAATTCATATTTGGATTATTAAATAAATGTTACGCCCCTTGGACCAAAAGTAAAATAACCGCTAAAAGTATCATTAATATACCCACTCCCACTTTGGCAGAACGCATATTTTTCTTCTTCCACTCCTCTACTAGTTGATGCCACGTGGGAATACTCGCTACATATAAAATAATTACCAAGGGTAGAATAAAAATTAAGTTATAAAACAAAAGATAGCCCAAACCCGACCAAAAACTGGCTGAATCATGAAGTAGAGATAGAATCGCCAAATAAGGACCGCCCGTACAAGGAAATTCATAAAGGGCCACAATCGCTCCTACCCCTAAGGCAGTTGGCACACTAGCCTTACTTATTAAAATTGCTAATCTTCCATGAATTTTTTGGGAAATTCCAAACTGCGGAAGCTTAGGAAATAAAATTTGAGCAATTTGATATAAACCAACCACTAAAAGTATGACTGCTCCAACTTTTCCCATAGTATTTGGAATTCCAAACCAAGATAAAGCTCGTAAAATACCGAGTCCAATTGCCGCATAAACCGCAAAAATAGCTAAAATATAAGCTCCCCCAATTTTTAAAATTTCTTTTCTTTCCCGCTTTACCGAAAACAAAAAAGAGATGGTTAAAAGCAAAATAGAAAAGGCGCAGGGATTTAAACTATCTAAGGCCGCTGCCCACATAACTACCGGTATAGTAAGTTCCATTTTTAATGCAATATCGTTCCAGGCTTCATATCCCCAGCTGGAGTAATCATCACCGGACCATTTTCCCCATCCCCCGCCATAATCATTCCCTGACTTTCCATACCCATCATCATCCGTGGTTCTAAGTTAGCGGCAAAAATAAGTTTCTTACCAATTAAACTTTCTGGCGTATACCACTTAGCAATACCC
>CAZHWX010000065.1:0-2913 GCA_964536045.1 uncultured Candidatus Saccharibacteria bacterium | reverse complement strand
TTGGCTTCTTAATTCCAATAATTTTCTTCTGGCTTATAGATAGATTTTTACCACCTCTAGCTCAACCCGCTCCGGCCGAGGTTTTAGAAGAGGAAAAAAAAGAAGAAGATAAGTTTTAAAAAATCCCGAAAGGGATTTTTTTGTGGGGGAGGGAGTCGGCTCCGACTAAAATTTTGCCGTCGCAAAACTTTGTCTCGCCGCCACCTCGCGTGTGGATTTGCTAATCCACACAGGCTCCGGTGTTCGACTCCCGAACGCACAAGGTAATAAATTACCTTGGCTCCCCTCAGACAAAAAAATAAATCCCGAAAAGGATTTATTTGTTTTGTGCTGAGGGAGGGAGTCGAACCCTCAAGCCCTTGCGGACAATAGATTTTGAGTCTATCGCGTCTGCCATTCCGCCACCCCAGCCTTCTAACCAGTTGATATTATCACGGGTTTCAACCCTAAGTAAATCTCCTTAGTTAGAGGTTTCGGAGGTAGCTTTTTCGTAGGCTTTTATAAACATTGCCCCAAAGTTTTTGTGTGGTGGCACATAATCTTTGAACTTTTCTTGATCGCCCAATTCTTGTTGTGCTTTATCCCAAAATTCAGACCACTTTATATTGTGACCAGATAATATTTCTTGGTTTAACATTTTAAAGAGGGGATCATTCACCCATTTAGTTCCGGTTCCTTTGGTAGAGATAATATGAGCTTCCGGCGCTCTAGTAAGTACTTCTGATAAGTTTCTATATCCACCACAAGACCCGAGAGAAACAATCTTGGCTATTTTTGGTATTCTGCTAATTGTTTTGTTTGCGTGGTAGCTGTGTCCGCGGTGCACCACTACAATTGTTTTAATTTCCGACTTCTCTAGTTCTTTAGCTATTTCTTCTGGTCCATCATTTTCGTTTTCTGGTTTATTAGCATAAATTTTTAGGTGCCTCCCATTTTCTTCCGATTCTATAGTTACAAATGTTCCCCGATCTTTAACTGACCAATTTTGTTTACCCTTGTATTGATCTACAAAATTTTTGAAGGAGGCTATTCCATCTTCGTCGTTATAAAAGAAGTATTGTTGAATATTTGTATTATTTTTATTAAATAAATCTTTTGTTTCCACCGTGTTTAGAGAGGGGAGTTTATAATCCTTTTCTATCTCCTTAAGCCACTCTTCGTCGGATCCTTTTTCGTTAAAAGTTGAAGCAATTAATTTATATAAAATAGTAGTTTTTTCGGAGGTGGATTTAATTTGAGTTTTTACCTCATCCTCTAAAATTCCAATTATCTTAGAGTTGTCGATGGAGTTTATAGCTTCTGCAATGGACACCGCCTCTCTTAGTGGATCTTTAGCTGTTTCTAGATCGCTTACAAATTTTCTTAGAATTTTTTCCTGTTCGTTTTCTGGGATTGTTTTTAGAAAATCATCTAACCTATTAAATTCTGTGCATAGTCTAATAAAGGTTCGGAATTTTACGAAGCCGGTTTGTTCTAAGAGCTGAGATCCAGAAATATTTTCCTTTTCAAGTTTTTCTATGGTTCGATTAAATAAGCCATTAAAGGTAGAGGTAAATACCTCTTCTTCTCCGTGTACCATTAAAATATAAATTTGTTCTGCAGAGGAATTTTCTACAATAGAGAATCTTTCTTGGTCCGGAGCTTCGTGGAGCCTATTTATTTGTTCAACGTCTATTAAAACTATCTCGGACAACTCTCTTTCAGCTACTTCTCTATATTTTAAGCCCGGTTCTTTAAGGAGAGAAAAAATTGTATTTCTTATTTTCTCTTCGTCTTTAGCAATTTCAATAATCTCGTCTATATTATTTTTTTTGCTAGCAACTAGTTCCGCAAGTACGCTAATTCTCTCCCTAAACTCCACACCCTTACCACTGGTAAAAAACCTAGTTGATCCTGTATTTATCGAAGTTCTTATTTGATAAATTGCATTACAAATTGGATCATCGCTATTTTTTAAAAACTCATCAAATTTACCACTAATTACTCCGTCGGAGCTAATTATTTCTGGTATTCTTGTTGCAGCTAAATCGGGTCTTTCATTAACGATTTTAGTTATAATTCTTTCATATCTTTTGCCGTCTAGTTTTCTACCGTGATCCAAAAATGTTTCCGGAGCCTCTTCTGCAGCTTTAATTAATATTTTTTCCGCCCAGTCTTCGTCTGGTAAAGATTCTGGGTGGGTGGCAATAGTAAAATATTCATATCTGCTAACTTTATTTTCCAAAATCCTTTTAAAAAGATCTCTACCTTTTTGAGATTGTGAAAATGAACCAGAGCTTTCTAATACTGTATAAATATCAAAACCAGATTCACCCTCTTCCGAAAACATTTTTTCTATAATTTCATCCGCAAATGGTAGATTAATCCAAGAGTTTATATTTTGTATTAGTGTGTGTTTTTTCTCCCAAGAAGAAATATTTTTTACCGCAGTTTCGATAACTAAATTTGCTCCTTCTGCATCTTTAAAGCGATTGGCATATTGCAAGGTTTCTACTGGGTGTTTTTCCGCAACCCTAATAAGAACCTCGGAGAGCCACGGTTCAGATTCATACAGGTTAGATGTGGCTAGTGCTTTTTCAAAATCATCACCCATTAATGCCTCCACTAAGCTTTCGTATTCTATTTTACTCAGCTTTGGTTCGGTTTTTTGTATATCATATATGCTTTTTATACCAACTGAATGTTCTTGAGGTTTAATTTCCTCCATATCTCCCGGCTCGGTTGTTGCTAGCGCTCCTACTACAGCTAAGCCACGAGCAATTTTCCCAGTTTTCTTTCTAATAGTTTCTAAGATAGTAGGCTTTCCTAATTTTTCTTTCTTCTCTTCCGTGTTTTCCGCGGGTTTTGGCGGTTGTTCGAAATTCATTATTTTGATTATAAGGGTCTAAAATTGTATAGTAAATGAGTACTAAA
>CAZHWX010000064.1:0-2919 GCA_964536045.1 uncultured Candidatus Saccharibacteria bacterium | reverse complement strand
TGCGGCGGTTGCGGTTCTTCTTGCTCCAGCATCAATCATCACTCCGTAATCCGCATTTTGGTGGGGATTATCGTTTTGATGGTGGTTTTCTTCGCTGGCTTTAAGACGGGCTTATTCTTCGGCCAAGTCATGGACGGAGGTTACTCTTCCCGCGGTGGCTACAGCAAGATGATGTTCAATCGGGACTTTGACGGTTCCGGTTCGCGTCAGCGCATGATGGACGGTTCGGGTTTTTACAATAAGCAATCCGCTCCAGCTTCCACTTCCACGACTCAATAGTCTGTTAGTTGTCTCTCTCAACTAGTCGCTTATTCGCGCGAATAAGCGACTAGTTTTTAATTGGAGAGTTTAATAGGTGGAGAAGCGGGAGTGTGAGTGGGTTTGGATTATAATTAAAATAATAACCACAAATGAAACAAGAAGCTGTTTCTTTGGGTAAAAACATAAACTCTGAGTTAGAAAGAGTTTTAAAAGCCTTAGCCAATCGCCGCCGGCTGATGATTTTGGTTTATTTAAAATCTAAGAAAGAAGCCACAGTGGGGGAGATTGCTCACTTTATTTCTCTATCTTTTAAATCTACCTCTAAACATTTAACAATTTTGCGTGCCGCAAATTTAGTAGAAAAAGATCAACAAGGATTGGAAGTTTATTACCGATTACTAGATCCTTTGCCGTCTTCTGCTAAATCTATTTTGAATCTTCTTTAGTCGATCTCAAATTTTTTCCTCCAGTCTATTCGCTTATTCGCGCGAATAAGCGAATAGATTAGGGCTTGCTGATTCAGTTGGATATTTTTTATTTTTAAAAGATTAGAATTAATACATGGAACACTATCTTGGTATTTTTCTTTATATAGCTGGATTCATAATCGGCTTAGGCGCGGTGACGGTGATTGATATCCATGGATTCTTGGGTCGCAAGTCTCCTTATTGGACCGAGGCCACCACTCGCACTCACAAGGTAACCAAGCCGCTGATTTGGCTGGGCATAATCTTGGTAATAATCGGTAGTTATATTTTTTATGCCGGTGATTTGTCCGGCCCCTTGCTTACCCAGTTTATTTTGGCCGGCCTTCTGATTCTAAACGGCTGTTTTTTGTCCTTTAGAGTAAGTCCGTTTCTATTGCAACGGGAAAAAGAAAATCGCGCCGCCGAACTTATTCCTGTGAACTGGCAATACAAAATAACCGCGAGCTTTATTCTTTCCGTCATCGGCTGGTGGGGCAGTCTGGTTCTTTTGGTTCTGAGTCTTTAGTTGTTTGATACAATAAGGATAATTATGAAAAATCATATTTCAGTGGTCGCACTATTATTGTGCGCGATAATGCCGGGAGTGGTTTCTGCAGAGGTTCTTGCGGACATTGATCCCCAGGGACAGATGACTGCGTGTCCGTCTATCCAAAACAACCTTCGTTATCAGTCGCGAGATAATCTTACAAACGGGGAAGTTTCTCTTTTTCAAGATTTTCTCCAGTCTCAAGGATATTTAAGTTCGGAGCCAACTGGCTATTTTGGCCTGCTAACTCTGCAGGCGGCTAAAAAATTCCAGAGTGCGAATGGTATTTCGCCAACCGGATATATCGGCTCTATCACTCGAGCCAAAATCGCTTCCATGGGGGGTTGCGGAGTTTCTGATAAAAATACCAGCACTGTGGCGCCAACCACCGAAGCTGTTTCTCAGGTGGTCAAAGATTTGATTATTAAAAGCGTGGGTTCGCCCGCAAATCCGGAAAGTTCTTTCTATCCCGGAGACAAGGTTACGATTGTTGGATCTAATTTACCCGCCAGTGCATCCGTCTACATTGGCTCGACCGCTATTCAGGTTCAGAGTAATGCTAACGGTTCTAATATAACTTTCTACGCTCCGGCTACCATAGCTCCAGGTACATACAATTTGTATGTTGTGGGCAAGGCCACTCAGAGCAATATGGTTCAAGTCAAGGTTATGTCTAAAAAGACGAGTCAGGGTGAACCATATATAAGTTCTATTTATCCGGCTTCCGTGCCGGCTGATGGTAAGACCTCGGTAACTATTTCTGGTTCTGATTTGAGTTCTGCTTCCGTGTATATGGTGGGTAAGGCTGCGGATTTGAGCGTTTCTCCGAGCGCAATAACTTATGCCCCCAGCGGCAATTCTATGTCGTTTGTTATTCCGGTGGGTACGGTGGCCACCACCTACGATGTTATAGTCCGAGGTAAGGCATCGGAGAGTAATAAATCTTCTCTAATAGTGACTTCGTCTCCCGATCAGAATCGCAAGCCGATGGTTACCATGGTTCGAGGAAAAGCTGCCGACGAATTTGAGGCTTATGCCGGTGAAGAAGTTTCTATCGAAGGAAATTATTTTGGCAGTAATATGAGTGTTTATTTTGGCAATACAAAAGCCACAATCAAACAATCCGGAGGCACTCTTCTCTTGGTTACAACTCCAGATTTATCAAGTGGTACTTATGAATTAACGGTATCCAACGAAAAAGGTGTAAGCTCTCCGGTTAAGGTTAAGGTACAGGGTAAGAAATCGGTGACCCCAACCGTAAGTTATGTGCAGGCGCCAGCGGAGAATAAAAATATTCTTTATTCTAATCAGCGCGCAACTGTTTACGGAAGCAATTTCAGTGGTACGGTTTACATTAAGTTAGTAGGTAAGGCACAAGACTATCGCGTACAGGCTTACAATATTTATAGCGGGAGCGTTGACTTCATTGTTCCGATAGTATCATCGGTCGGGGACTTCGATCTTACTGTCGAGCAGTCGTCTGTATCTAGTAATTTGATCAGGGTTCAAGTTGTTAAATAACAACCGTTTATTTAATAGGTCGGTAATACCAGAAACAAATTAGCCGTTTGGATAAAATCCGACGGCTGATTTGTTTTCTGCTAAAGTAAGAGTATGGAAAATTATAACTGGTACTCCACGATT
>CAZHWX010000063.1:0-3052 GCA_964536045.1 uncultured Candidatus Saccharibacteria bacterium | reverse complement strand
CATTTTGGCATTTGTATGATAAAATATGCTTAGAAATTAAACAATTAAATAACAATAATATTCTCGAAAGGAGAGCTATTTTTATGGCAAAAGGCCAAGGAAATCAGGGCGACCAAAAAGTCGTCATAGATGTTACAAAGTATGAAGTCCAAGGTAAGAAGGTAAGGTTGTATGTTTTGGTGCTCCAAGGCAACAGAGCTTTGGAGGGTAAGTTATTGCAGGCCTATATTGGAGAGGACTTGGTAACTCCGGGTTCTTTCCGTACAGATCAAAACGGTCGCGCTTCTATTTTGACTGTCGATTTGTCATCTGGTAGTAATACACTGGATTTACAAATTGTCGGGGAAAAATGGCGTCAGTCGGTGGTTGTGGATATTACTGGAGAGAAAAAAAATTCTCCATTTTTATTCATTAAGCCGAATCGCATAAAGAACAATTTGTGGTTTACCATAAGTGGTTCGCGTGGTTCGCAATTTACCGTGCAAGATTCCAAAACCTCTGAAGAATCTAAAACTATTACCTTAGAAGGTGTTTATCGTTACCCTCTAACGGGATTCATCTCTCTTTTGCCTGGCGAGGAATACGAAATTACTGTCACCTTGTTGGCCGAAGAAGCTCTTCCGTTCTCCGAAACCTTCAGAGGTTACGAAGATCAACCCATACGCAATCGTCAGGATAATTGGTTAGAAATTCTTAGAGGTTTTTTCTCCACTAATTGGGGAAAAATATCCTTTGGATTTTTGGTTTTATTGTTTCTGACTATTGTGATCACGCCATTTGTTCCTGAAGTTGCTTTTTTGGCCTCCGGCGCAGAATCGTTAATTTTACTTGTAAATCTTTCTTTGTTTTTTACATCCATAATCTTAAGTGTTTTTTGGATGCCTAAAATAGACGGAAGATTGAACAACTGGGTTTGGTTCGGTTGGATATTTTGGATGTTGCTGACTGCCTGGCTCGCTTATTCCCTTCCATCCGGAAAAGGTTTATATGAGCAGGCAACACAGGACTTCTGGGGAAGTGATGGAATTGTAGCAATGAACAGAGTATCAGATGAATTTCTGGCTAAAAAACCAGCAATTCTTGGTAGCTGGTTATGGCTAAAACTATTTCTAATCTCTTGTTTGGAGGTTGTGTTGTTTTTACCGTTTGCTTATTGGGATGAATTCAGAGGAGCAAAAAATCGCTTCTGGGAAATCTATCAACAAAGGGTGCGGAAAATTCAACCTGTTACAAAATCATCTGCGGCATCGAGTGGTACTTCATCTGATTCCAGTCAAAATATTTTTACGAAGTTTTGGAATGGAATAAAAAATGAAATGGATTCCGCCCTTCTTGCGGCCGGTGTTACGGAAGCAGCAATGTTTTTTGCGCGATCCATATCGCGTCGACAGTAATTAACGGAGGCGTCCGTTGGACGCCTCCTAGTTCTTAACTAATGAATTTTGGAGGTATTATATGTTGAAAAAAATTTTTGCTTTTGGTTTTGTAGTTCTTGTACTACACTTTGCTTTTCCGGATATTGTTAAATTTGTTGCGGTGATCGGCTTGTTGTGGCTTGGCGCCTCAGCTCTAGTTGAACAAGCTCAAAACAAAAAACTTATCTGGGGGATCTTTTCTCTGGTTGTTGTGCTGGTCTCCTTTTCGTTTGTTTTTGCCGATTTTTTTCAGTTAACATTTGTTTCCTGGAAAGAAAAAGCATTTGCATATGACTTGGAATTAGCGAGTGATCCGGAAATCGTTGACTATACAATTCAACGCAAAGTTTCTCAGGGTTTGGATATTGCAAAGAGAAACGCCGACTCTCTCGATGCATCACTTGTTGATACATTGGTGAATTGGTCTCGAAAAGACCCTGCTAATGCTGGTGTGTATTTCTCTAAGATAGTTCAAATATCCAAAAGTGCTGAGCAACGAAATGAATCAATCAAAAAATTTCGTCAATCAGTGGCAGGCTCCTCCGGGTATGAGAAGACCATTTCCGTAAAATCAACACCTCCGGGTAAAGAGTTCGATGTGGTTGCGGACTCTTTAACCAGGTTAGATTTTGTAATGAATGGTGGCCGGACCTATAAATTGGTCAGTAACCATCGTTTCAAAATGAAATGCTCAGATGGAATGTTTTACGATATTCCAACTGAGTTAACTTGGCCGATTAAAGAGGCTGGAGTTTTTGTCCCTATAGTTTTGGCTAATCAGGAGCTTAAACTCACGATTACTGATGTTACGGACAATATGTAAATTAATAAAAATGCCCCGCAGATTGCGGGGCATTTTCATATTTAAAAATTAACCACCTAAAATACTTTTAGCAATTTCTTTTATTACGGTGGCGAGTAAGGCTACACAAGCTCCGATGACGG
Organism: uncultured Candidatus Saccharibacteria bacterium; assembly: GCA_964536045.1. Lineage (GTDB taxonomy): Bacteria > Patescibacteriota > Minisyncoccia > UBA6257 > GWB1-50-10 > CAZHWX01. Next base: position 692 of record CAZHWX010000063.1, on the reverse strand, counting down.
TGTATTTAAACATCTGACTAGCCACATCCGCAGCTTTCGGATCCCCCTTAGCGGTGAGATATTTGAAGGCTGCAAAAACACCATATACAACTACCAAAACCCAAAACAAATTAATTGCATAATCTACATATTTAATAAATAGAGTGCTAAAATCATCTACTGATTTAGTTTTTATAGTGTCGTCATATTTTATATCCTTTAGGGCTTGTGCGCTCGGTTGCGCGTTTACTGTAAACGGTAGAATTAATACCAACGCAGAATAAAATAGTTTTTTCATCTTAATTTTTTTGTTGTATTAACCGCCAAGGATACTAGTTGCAATCTCTTTAACTACCGTGGAGAGGAGTGCTACACACGCAGCCACCAAAGTATACATAGCCATTTTCTTCCCCTGTTCCGCAGCTTTCGGATCTCCCTTAGCCGCTAAAAATTTGAAGGCCGCATATAGTCCGGATAGAAAAGCAGCAATCCAAAACAAAGCTGTTATGTAATCTACCCAACCCACCAATAATTTATCTACATCGTCTACTGTTTTTGGAAGAGCAGCTCCAACCGTAATTGGTAGGGCTAGGGCCAACAAAGAATAAAAGGCTTTTTTCATATTGTCCTAATTATAGACTTTATCTCAAAATTTTTTCAACTCGCGTTGCTGGAGGTTTTTGCGTAGCTCAAGGCAGGACGAGGAAATTGTA
>CAZHWX010000062.1:0-3064 GCA_964536045.1 uncultured Candidatus Saccharibacteria bacterium | reverse complement strand
GCCCTTTTTACATTAAAACTAGATGGGACTCGCTTATCCATACCCCTTGTTTCATCCACAACCATTAGCCCCGTACTAGTCCAAAGATGCAATATCCCAAAAATAAACTTGTAAATTTGATGAAGGGTTTTAACTCTTTCTTCTGCCACTTCTAAGACAGAAAATTCATTACCCTCTAAAAATTTTTTTAAAACCCCGGGCTTCCAACGAGATACATGGTGTGGAGGATAATCCCAACCCTCACGCTTAGAACGGAAATTAAATCTCAAGTTAGATCGATCGGAGTTTGGCACTGCAATCGCCAAAAATCCACCAGACTGCAGATTCTTTCTTATCTCGGCCAAAATTTTAGCTGGCTCGTCCAAGTGTTCTAAAACATGAAACATTACCGCTACCTTAAATTTTTGCCCAGGAAAAATTTTTTCTATCTCTTCTACCCCACCCACTTTTGCATTGGGCAACCCCATAGAGACGGCTTTTTCCACTGCAAACTTATTAAAATCCAAACCGAAAGAATCAAATCCATTCTCTTTAGCTTTAACCATTAAAAAACCAGGACCACAACCAACATCTAATAATGAACCGGAAATTGATCGTTCCCGCATATCAGAAAAAAACTTTCTAAATTCCCACTTGTCTTTACCATAACCGGACCCCTCTGCTCCATAACTTTCTTCATAATAATTATCACCACCAGCTAATGCCGCAGTAAATTCGGCGCCACAACCCTGACAAGAAATAAAATAAATATCTGATTTTATCAAATTTTCAGAACCACATACAAAGCAATTTCTAGAATTTATCTTCATTGAATTTAGAAATGATTATTTCACGTACTTTAAAATTAAACAACCTTTTTACGACTAACCAAATAAATTAATAAAACAATAAATGTCTGTAACTGACCAATAAAAAACGCCGACTCTTGAATAAATCCCGCCCAAGCCAACCCCAACCAATCCTTCTTTCCACGTAACGAAAATTTAGACAAAAGAAAACCATAAACTAACCAAGGGAAAATTATAAAAGTTTTTAAAATCAAAGAAAAAAACCTATAAACAACCCTAATAAAAATCTGAAAAACAGACTTTTGATCAAGAAAAAAAGACGCCACAGAAGATATTCTCTCCTTTCTTATGCGCCAAAAATCACCAAATTTGTATGGTGCAACATGAGAAACACAAATCGACAAATCAACCACCTTTTTAAATCCTAATTTTTTTATTTGATTACCAAAATATCCATCTTCTCCAGCTTTTATAGTTATAGGCAAAACTGGAAAAAGTCCGGCCTTTATTGCCACCTCTTTTCTACAAGAATAACCTTCTGTCCATTCATTTTTAGAATAGGCATCACCCTGACCCTCTACTAAGTGTTGAGCATCCACAAACCTAGCAAAAAGATGTTCAGTATTAGAAACTCTCGCCTCCACCAAAACATAATCTGCTCCGGCCTCATAGTGGACCGCAATCAAATTCAAAAAATCTCTTGGCAAAGACACATCCGCATTTAAAATAACCACTACCTCCCCCTTAGCTTTTAGTATTCCCTCATTTCTAGCTCCACAACGCCCACCAATGTTTTTTTCTCTCTTTATTAAAACCACCCCCTGATCAATGTATTTTCCAACAATTTCCGGGGTTCTATCCTTAGAATCATCCACTATAACAATCTCCTTATTTGGATAATCCAAAGAAAGGAGGGATTTTAGAGTTCTCTCTATGTCTTCCTCTTCATTATAAGTTGGCACCACTATACTAAAAAAAATCATTTTTTATTAATTATTTCTTCTAAGGACTTTAAATTACGAGAAAAATCATACTCTTTAACCAAATCTTTGGATATATTATTATTTTTTAATTTTTCAGATAATAAAATCTTCTCCGATAAATCTTCTACATTTTTATATTGAAAAACGAATCCGGTTTTATTTTCTAGAACTAAATCACTAGAACACCCCACTACGTTGGAAACTATTACCGGTAAACCAAAACACATAGCCTCATTAACCACTAACCCCCAAGTTTCTCCCGCCCCAGACGGCAAAACAAACACATCAGCTAATGTATAAAACTTTGGTAATTCGGTTTGGTTTTTAAAACCCACAAAAATCACTCCCGGTAAATCTTTGGAAGATCTTTCTAAATCTAGCCGCAATTCCCCATCTCCCACAAATAATAATTTTAAACTGGGATTCTGGATTAGAGCTATCCTATAGGCTTCCAGCAAATCTTGTGGCCGCTTTTTATCTATAAATTTACCTACAAAAAGTAAAACCGTATCTTCCGATTTTAAACCATACTCCTTCCTAAATTCCTCTTTCTTACCTTTTAGGGCGTCTCCTTTTTCAAAAAAGAAATTATTATCTACTGCATACGGCCCAAAAAATAGTTTTTTTTGAGGTACTCCATAGTACTCATAAAATTTCTTATTTTCTTTACCTACATACAAGAAGGCGGAAACCCCCTTAAAAAAATTCCTTAAAATTATACTCTTTACAAAAAGCTTCCATTTAGCTTTTAAATATTCCTGATTAAGAGGATTTTCCCCTTTTAAAATTAGAGGAATACCCAAGATCCAAGCTGTAAAAATAGATAACCAATTAGTAAAAGAATTCCAACCTAAAATAAGAATAAAGTCCGGCTTAAAAGTTAAAATTTCTCTTATTATCCCTAAATTTATTTGTCCAAAAAATTCACTACTTGGTTAGTAGAAAAGTTTTTAAGGAATTTATAATTATAACCATCAAGTAATGGTATATCCCATTTAATACTTATTCCAAATTCAGGATCAATTTTTTCTTTAACTCCAAAATTCCAACAAAAAACAACTAATAATTCCATTTCTGAATTTTCAGCAGTTTTTCTAAAAAATGGAGTCTGATATTGAATTGGGTGCGAGGTTATGATTAATATTTTTTTCTTCATACTATAAAGTTTCCATCTCTATCTAAAAATAAATTTGAATTATATATATTTTTATTTAATTGAATTTTTCTATAGATAAAATAGATAGATCTCTTTATTACAAAAAATATAGAAATTAATAAGGCTGATACCTTTTG
>CAZHWX010000061.1:0-3080 GCA_964536045.1 uncultured Candidatus Saccharibacteria bacterium | reverse complement strand
AGTGTTCCGAGTGTCGCGCTTACCAAGTTCAGCAGCGAGTTTAATGCGTTGAGCCTCACCACCTGAAAGTGTAGTCGCAGACTGGCCTAATTCGATGTAGCCCAAACCAACTTCGTTCAAAATTTTCATCCGGTCGTAGAGCCAAGGGATATCCGCAAAGAATTTGGCGGCTTCTTCTACCGTCATTTTCAAAACTTCGTAAATATTTTTACCTTTATATTTAACCTCTAAAGTTTCACGATCAAAACGCTTACCCTTACAGACATCACACTGCACATAAACCGTGGGTAAGAAATGCATTTCGATGGCCAACACACCGTGACCTTCACAGTGTTCGCAGCGGCCACCTTTTACATTAAAACTAAACCGGCCCGGTTTATAACCACGGACTCGCGCATCTTCGGTAGAAGTAAATAAATCCCGAATAAAACTCCAAGCCCCCACGTAAGTGGCAGGATTGGAACGCGGAGTGCGACCAATAGCGCCCTGGTCGATACTAATTACTCGATTCAAAGTTTCTAAACCAGTAATTTTTTTATGCGCCCCAACTTCGTGAGCACTGTTGTTAAATTTATTAGATAAAACTTTATATAGAACGTCGTAAACTAAAGTACTCTTACCCGAACCCGACACACCGGTGATCGCGACAAAGCGACGTAATGGAATGTGCACATCAATATTTTGTAAATTATTTTCAGTGGCCCCAAAAATAGAAAGCATCGCGGTATTTTTACCAACTACTCGACGTTCTTCCGGAATGGCGATTTTTTGTTCACCGCGTAAAAACTGGACAGTTAAAGATTTAGATTTAGGTTGAGCCAAAAGTTTTTGAGTCTCCCCCGCCACAATTACGTGACCGCCATGGATACCGGCGCCTGGACCAATTTCCACCATATAATCGGAGGCCCGAATGGTATCTTCGTCGTGTTCTACCACCAAGACTGTATTACCCAAATCCCGCAAGCTATGGAGAGTTTGGATTAATTTGGCGTTATCCCGCTGGTGTAGGCCAATGGTGGGTTCATCTAGGATATAGAGGGTTCCGGTTAATCTAGAGCCAATTTGGGAGGCTAGACGGATACGCTGGGCCTCACCACCCGACAAAGTGCCGGATTTACGGTCTAAGGTTAGATAGTCTAAACCCACATCTAATAAGAATTTAAGACGGTTAGTAATTTCCTTAAATGGTGCTTCGGTAATCTCCGCCGCTGCCCCAGTTAATTTGTTTTTTAACTCCGAAAAAAATTGATGAGCTTCGGTAATAGAAGACGAAGTAACTCCAACTATATTTTTTCCACCTACTAATATAGAAAGCGCTTCTTTGCGTAAACGCTTACCACCACAATCTAAACAAGGTTTCTCGGACCAAATACTTTCCGTACCTAAACCATTACAAGTTTGGCAGGCACCATACGGACTATTGAAAGAAAATAAACGCGGTTCAATTTCGGGGAAAGAAAAACCATCTTCCGGACAAGTAAATTTAGCAGACAAAGAAACATCGTGATCAGTAATAAAAGTCACCACGTCGTGACCATACTTCAAAGCGGTTTCAATTGCTTCCGACAAACGTAGGCGATGTTCTTTATTGTTTTGAAAATCTAAACCAAACGGCACACGATCCACAATTAATTCGATGGTGTGAGTTTTATAGCGGGACAAATCTATGCGTTCGCGAAGCGAATGAAGTTTGCCATCAATACGGACTTCACTAAAACCGGCATTCAAAAAATCATAAAGCATTTGATAATACTCCCCTTTGCGACCGCGCACTACTGGGGCAAGGATGACCATGTTCCGCTCATCTTTATTTTGCGGACCAGCAATTTGCGCGGCAATATCTACAATTTGTTCAATCGTTAATTTTTTTATTTCTTTACCACAGACCGGACAATGCGGAACACCGGCGCGTGCAAAAAGCACGCGGAGATAATCATAAATTTCCGTAGTCGTTGCCACCGTAGAACGCGGATTACTAGAGTGACTCTTTTGATCAATAGAAATAGCGGGCGACAAACCTTCGATTTCATCTACGTCTGGCTTATCTAATTTGCCTAAAAATTGCCGCGCATAGGCGGATAAAGACTCTATGTAGCGACGCTGACCTTCAGCAAAGATAGTATCGAACGCCAAACTAGATTTACCGGAGCCAGAAAGGCCAGTAAATACGGTCATTTTGCCGCGCGGAATTTCTAAATTTATATTCTTTAGATTGTGCTCGCGGGCGCCTTTGATGGATATTTTGTCGGGCATATATAGGAGTGACCCCAAGCTTGGATCACTGGGGGTATACAAGAAAATCTACAGTGTTGGCGGGTAAAGTCAATAAACCTCATTTTCAAAAAATTCGTATATGCGAATTTTTTGAAAACACTAATTAAGCAAAAATAAGTAATTAATTTTTAGAGTTTTGGGGAGTGGGAGAACCGAGTTTAAAGGTGGCGGAATCCCAAGAAGCGCGATTATAACTTTGGTTTTTAGGTATTTCTGGCCAATACAATTCGTCCATTTCTTTACCTTCCGGATCATAAATAGTTATTCCGTTTTCTTTATAAGCTAAAGAGTAGGAACCAGGCCATAAAACATCGGGGGTGGGTGAACCACTATATCCTTTTTCGTTAGCTAAAAGCAGAAATTTTTTGGCTGGCAAAATTACATCCGCCAATCTAGTTTTAGAAACTAGAGAAGACTCCACACCAGTACTAGAAATTTTTCGGATAGACCAGTTAGACAGATTCACATTTTCCACACCAGCATTATAGAACTCAATAAACTCATAACTACCGGAAGCGTCGTTCCCAACCATCACCTCACTAATTAAAACTTTTGGTATCTCAGAACTTAATGAAGAAGCCGAAGACGTGACTGAACTAGAAGTAGAAATTGAAGAAGGGCTTATAGAATTTGGAACGGGAGAGGTGGAAGTGGAGTTTTCTAGACTCGGCGTACCACCAACCATACTTGAAGTGTGCCAAGTTAAGTCACTACCCCGCTCGGCGGTGCGACCATCACTTTTACCTCCCGACCAAGCTGGACTCGCTTCTACCCTATCTACCAACTCACACTTCGGATTAAACAAA
>CAZHWX010000060.1:0-3150 GCA_964536045.1 uncultured Candidatus Saccharibacteria bacterium | reverse complement strand
GGCTTGCCTTCAAGACCAATCCACTTAGGAGTAAATGGACTAATCAAGCATATATATAATCAGCAATTCTCTTCCAGTCAGTGGCGCCAGCAGTAGTATATTTATCCTCAATTGCATCCCAGACCCGAAGAAACATCATCAACCTTTCAGCTTCCGATGGCTCCTCCTGAACCAACTTCCAGATAATACCCATATTTTGCCGATTCTTATGAGCTCGCAAAACCAAATTTCGAATAATCGCTGCTTTATGACTATGATTATTCTGAATATCTGAATTTGCTTCAATACTCACCATTTCAGAAAGCAAAATTTTCAACTCCTCCGAAGCTGACGGAAGTTGTCGATATGGAACCAACTCTCGATCCAAAAGAATCAAACAAAAAGCCACTGCTTTTTCTACTGTAGAATCCAATTCCCGAATACGGTTCCAAATTTTTTTTGCTATCTCCGGTTCGGAAATATTCTGGCGCGTCCATTCCTGAAAAGCAAAAGTTAAATCGGGACCAATACGTGCCGCGATTTTTTCAAACCTCTGGCGCGAAATATCTTCTCCCCGCATAACCTCGGAACCAGGTGACCACACCCCCAAATTTTTTAGAACGAACTCTACAGCATATTCCCTGTCTTCGTCAGACTCTAACGAATTCTCCAGATGCCAAGCAAATACCTGGACTCTAGAGGCTTCAGTCCGAAAACGAGCTCGAAAAATACTGATTAAGAGGATTTCTATCTCCTCTGTTTTCATTAAAAGAGCCATAGCAACCCCCTTTCTTGAAATTATTTTTAAATGATTCTGCTTATAAAATAAAAGTAAAAGCCTAAAATGTCAAACCCCACCTTAGGTGGGGTTTTTGTTTTTAAGTCTTAAGAAAGCGCCTTACGAAATACCTCTCTAAGTACATCCGGACTAGCCTGCCCCTTGGTCTTAGCCATCCCCTGTCCTACTAAAAACTGTAGGGCATTCTCTTTACCCTTTTTAAAATCTTCCACTGGCTTAGGATTTTTAGAAATTATTTCATCTACTATTCCCTGCAATTCAGCTTCACTACCAATCACCCTAGTACCAGCAGCCTCCGCCAACTCTTCTGGATCTTCCCCAGTCTCAAACATTTTAACCAACAAATCTTTAGCAGTTCTACTTTGTAATCGGCCCTCCAAAATCAAAGCCACTAATCGCGCTAAGTGTCCTGGTTTAATTTTTAAATTTTCCCAAGAAACATTTTTAGTATTCATCAGTCCCCGCAAGTCCGAAGTTAAATAATTGAAAATTAAAGAAGCATCCGAAACCGGCACATAAGTCTTAAGTTCCGAAACTGCATTTTCAAAATATTCCGCAAGTAATTTATCTGCTACCAAATTTTCTGCCTGTAAACGATTTAAAGAATAGATTTCTATAAACCGCACTCGCTTAGCCTCCGGTAATTCGGGTAAAGAATTTTTAAGCGTTTCTAAACTCCATTTAGTTAAATCTAGTGGTGGTAAATCCGGCTCCGGGAAATAACGATAATCGTGAGCGGATTCTTTAGCGCGCTGACTCTCAGTTTTACCTCGTGCATCATTCCAACCACGAGTTTCCTGAGACACCGGTTCGCCCCGACGTAACATTTCTTCCTGTCTCTCTATTTCGTAAAGTATAGAATCTCGCACCGCCCGGAAAGAATTTAAATTTTTTATCTCTACTTTAGTACCCCACGGATCTTCTTCTTTATCCCGAATAGAAATATTTACCTCTACTCGCATCTGACCCCGCTCCATATCCGCGTCCGAAATTCCTAAATAGCGCAAAATTAATTGCAATTCTTCAGCAAATTTTACCGCCTCTTCCGAAGTCTTAATATCTGGCTCAGTTACTAACTCCATCAACGGCACTCCAGAACGATTGTAATCAATTAAAGTTTCTCCATCTTCCGAGTGCACCGAACTAGCGGTGTCTTCTTCTAAATGAACCCGCTTAATCCGAATACCGGTTAAATTACCCCCTTCCACCAAGGGTTCGTCGTATTGAGAAATCTGATAACCCTTCGGCAAATCCGGATAAAAATAACTCTTACGATCAAAATGAGATTTCTCATTTATCTTACCCCCTACCGCATAACCTAATTTAATTACCGACTCTACCGCAGCCCGATTCATAGTTGGCATAGTGCCGGGATGAGCTAAGCAAATTGGGCAGACGTTGGTGTTTGGTTTAGTCTCTAAGGCGTCGTTTTTACACCCACAAAACATCTTGGATTTGGTATTTAACTCTGCATGAATCTCTAAGCCAATAGTCGGAATAGCCATATTATTACCAGCGTATTGTAACTAAAAAATAAACCCCGCGAAAGCGGGGTTTAGAGATTTTACAAAGACAGGAAATTCAACATCTTTTTCAACACCTCATGCGGAGAATGATTGGCATCGATCTTAATAATTGGATATTTATGCCGAGGATCCGATTTTGGCGCAGATCTGAAAATCTTTCCAACGCGCCGATACAGACGGACCTTTTTATCCACCTGTGAAAATCTAGCCTCATATTTATCCATCGGCTTACCGCTCAATTTTTGACGCTTCCAAATAACTCTGGACGGTGCGTCAAAAAGAAAACAGTAATCCGGCTTTAGGTAGACGGTACCCAAAAGTGGATATTGCCAACTCTCCAAATTATCCACCTTAGATCCCGTTTCCGACCTGTAGTGAACGTCGGTCGAGAGCTCATATCGATCATTAATCACCATATAACCCTCGGCTATTTTTTGATGAATGAGCCCCAAATGCATCTCTCGGTCCAGTAGAAAAATTAACTGAGTTTGTAGTTCGGTCAGCTTTTTCTTGGCTGCCAACCTTTCCGCCATATTACGTAAGGCCTTAATCCACTTACCCATCTTTTCGCCATGATCATCAAACATCCGATCCGAAAGACTGCGCAACGAGTTAGCCATATTCAACTCGTCGCTACGATCCGCTCTTCCTTCGATCAACTTGCGAATGAAGAGGCCAAAACAATTTGCCTCTTCTCCGGTTTGTGTATTGTTTTTACTCGGTTCAGCAGTTGAAAAAACTTTAAAACCTTTATCTCGCAGATGTTCTGCAAGCATTATTACTAAAGTGCTTTTACCGACTCCCATCGGGCCTTCCACCACTACAAAATTACCTTTTCTACGCATA
>CAZHWX010000059.1:0-3197 GCA_964536045.1 uncultured Candidatus Saccharibacteria bacterium | reverse complement strand
CGTTTAGGGCGTGGACTACAGGGGTATCTAATCCCTTTTGCTCCCCACGCTTTCGCGCCTCAGAGTCAGGAACATCCCAGCATAATGCCTTCGCCTTTGGTGTTCCACACGATATCAACGGATGTCACCCCTACACCGTGTGTTCCATATGCCTCTAATGTCCTCTAGCTAGGTAGTTTTTCCAGCCATTTCCGAAGTTAAGCCTCGGAATTTCACCAGAAACACACCTTGCCTCCTACGCGCCCTTTACGCCCAATAAATCCGGATAACGCTTGTAGCCTTCGTATTACCGCTGCTGCTGGCACGAAGTTTGCCGCTACTTATTCCCACAGTACATTCAACTAGATCTCGAAAGAGCTAGCTTATTCCCGTAGAAAAGCAGTTTACAATCCTAGAACCTTCATCCTGCACGCGGCGTCGCTCGATCAGGCTTTCGCCCATTGTCAAATATTCTCGACTGCTGCCACCCGTAGGTGTAGGAACCGTGTCTCAGTTTCCTCGTTGGGGATCAGCCTCTCAGCCCCCCTACCCGTCATAGCCTTGGTGAGCCATTACCTCGCCAACTAGCTGATAGGCCCGAGGCCCCTCCCAAAGCGGCTTGCGCCTTTAATCTTGCGATCACATGGAGAATTACCCGATCTTTCGACCGGCTATGCTCCACTTTGGGGTAGGTACCAAGGTACTCCTAACTCGTTTGCCGCTGAAAACAATAATCCGTCTTCTTGATGTAATCTCAAATTCTTCAAACTGTTTTCCGCTCGACTTGCATGCCTTATCCACGCCGCCAGCGTTCATCCTGGACCAGGATCAAATCCTCTATAAAAAGTTTCTCGCTTCTCGTCGCTGGTTGTCGGTTAAGACCACCCACGGCGAAAAACGGAAACACAATAAACATGGGACAACTAAAAAAAATCTTGATTTGCGTAAATGATTGTCTAAATTTTCAAAGTGCGCCGTCTTTTAGGACAGCGGGGTGAATTATAGGCAACTCCAAAACAATGTCAACACCCAAAAACAGCTTGACCTTAAGTCCAGTCTTTGTTAATATCCTTTGGCTTTTTCGCACTATATATGAAAGACAAAATTCACCCGGAATATCACAAGGCAGCGACTATTTCTTGTTCCTGTGGCGCCAAGCATGAAGTTGGCTCGACGGTAGAAAAAATGGAAGTAGAAATCTGCTCCAAGTGCCATCCGTTTTATACTGGTAAACAACAATTAGTAGATACGACTGGTCGCGTAGAACGTTTCCGCGCTCGCAAAGACAAGGCCGTTGCTGCTCCGAAAAAAGAACCGAAAGCTCCACGAGTAAAAAAGAACGCAAAATAAGCCATGACTAAAACTTCTGCAATTTCCAGCCAAGTCCGTACTATTTTTGGTAAGAAAGTTTTTAAACTTCGCAAAGAAGGTTTAGTTCCAGCCGAACTATATGGTAATGGAGTAAAAAACCAGCACCTCTCTATCCCCCTCAAGGAATTTCGTAAGGCTTATAAAGAAGCTGGTACCCACGGCATCGTCGAAGTTACTTTGCCAGATGGAAAAGTTTCTTCTGTAGTTATTTCCAGCATCGACCTTCATCACTTAACCGGCGAATTTTTATCCGCTGATCTTAAGGAAGTACGGATGGACGTTAAGATGATTACCGAATTACCAATTCGTTTTTCTGGCGAGGCTCCAGCGGTAAAAGCCGGTTTAGCTGTAGTCTTCGTACACAATGAACTATCGGTAGAGGCCCTACCAAAAGAAATGCCTTCGGAAATCGAGGTATCTTTGGACGGTTTGGCAGAAGTTGGTCAAAACGTAACCGTAAGTGATTTGAAACTAGCAAAGGGTGTTAAGATTTTAACCGCCGAAAACACTGTATTAGTTACCGTTCAAGAAAAGAGAAAACAAGAAGAAACCACTCCTGCCCCAACTGCCGAGGCAACTCCAGCAGCGGAAGGTGCAGCAGCCCCAGCAGAAGAGAAGAAAGAATAATAAAAGAAGTAAAAAATACCCACCAATTGGTGGGTATTTTTTTTAGAAATGATTTTTATACGTTTTCGTTTTATAATGTAGAAGTACATGCGCATTTGGAAATTAATTGCGGTAGTTTTTATTGTCTCGGTTATTTTTAACCCGAGTTTTTCTTATGCTCAAGAAAGCTCTTCAGATATTCCCGCAGAAAATCCAGGCACTAGCGCCCAAGAACAGCGGCGCCAATATGAAGACCAATTAGTGGAGTTGGAAAAAGAACAGGCAGCACTCCAAAAAACTATTGAGGGTTATCAAAAGGAAGGTAAAACTTTAAATAATGAAATTTCTACCATTAATGCACGTATCAATAAAATAAAGTTACAAATAAAAAGTGTAAACGTAACTCTTAGTAAATTAGGCCAGGAGATTATTGAGACTCAAAAAAATATTAACCAAACCGAAAACAAAATAGACACTCATCGCGACGCGATTGGCCGGTCCCTCCAAAACCTACGCGAAGCGGACAAGCAAACTGTGCTTACTATTGTAATGGGTAACTCCAAGTTGTCTGATTTTTTCCAAGACATAAACAATGTTTTATTAGTTCAAGATAATATCCGCGGTTCATTAGAAGAGGTCACTCGCCTACGTCAAAATCTGTTAGCTCAAAAAGAAGAATTAAGCGCAGAAAAAGAAGATACCGAAAATTTACGTGCGATTCAGTTAGCCCAACAAAAACAAACGGAGGCAATTCAAAAAGAGAAAAGCACTATTCTTAAAACCACTAAGGGTAAAGAATCGGAATACCAAAAATTATTAAGAGAAAACCAAGCTAAGGCGGCGGAAATCCGAAGCCGTATCTTCGAACTTTTAGGCGGTGGTCAGCTAACCTTCGAAAAGGCTTACAACTATGCCAAGTTAGCAGAAAGTGCCACCGGAGTACGTGCTGCTCTAACCTTAGCTATTTTAGATAGAGAATCTGCCTTAGGAAAAAATGTGGGTCAGTGCTCTTATAAAACTGCCATGCACCCAACTCGCGACACTCCTTATTTCTTAGATTTATTAAATCGTTTAGGGGTAGATCCTAATTCGGAAGCAGCTAAAGTCTCCTGCGCTATTACCGCTCACGGTTCGTATGGTGGAGCCATGGGTCCCGCTCAATTTATTCCTTCTACTTGGAAAATGTATGAGGCTAAAATTGCCAAAGTAAGTGGAAATAATCCACCTAACCCTTGGAATAA
>CAZHWX010000058.1:1739-3221 GCA_964536045.1 uncultured Candidatus Saccharibacteria bacterium | reverse complement strand
CTTCTCTGCCACGGACACTCAAAGGCTTTATTGATTACTGCTCGCGAAGGATCTTGACGATAATCTGTATCTTGGGGAAAAACTAAAATTGTTATGTATTTATCCGAACAACTACTCTCAAAAAATATGCTATTTTGCTCCGTAAGTTCTATTCCATCATAATTTATCTGTTGAAACTCAGAGGGTGCGGGATAATTTGCTACCTGCTCCAATTTAGAATATTGGTCTGGCTTATTATTATTCAACGCCATCTCTGATTCGGGGTTAAACTTATTTAAAATTGTTTGACCCGAAAAAAATAAACCAAACAAGGCAATTACTACCGCCAAAAATAAAATCCTTTTGGCCTTTATAAGGAGTTGTTTATCCCCTTTCATATAATTATTTTTTTACCTTCAACTCCACCAAAATATCCGAAATAACATTAAAATAGTGCTGTTGAGCAAACTGCCTAGCTTCTTCCGATTTTTTATCCCACGGTGGATTAAAAAATACTGCCATATTTATCACCTCATAATCACATTTAATTGGATAGTGATCTAATTTATTAGCTTTTAGCCAGTCTTGGCTGTAATACATCCAGGTGGCCTCCGATAAAGCTCTAGTGTGAGTTGGATCCTGCCAACATCGAATAGAAGTATAATAAGGACCCACAATAGTAACCTTGGCTCCCGGTATACAAATCCGATAAACCTCGTTCATAAAACTAATTAAATCCTTAGTGTGTTCTGCATAATGGGACACATAAACCTCCTCTACCGACTCACTAGGAATTGGTTCCCAAGGAAATTTTTCTAAATCCCAAACAAAATCAACGTCCGGACCTGGAGCAATATCGATACCCTTAAAACCTTTTTGTTTATTTTGACCACAAGCAATATCTAACTTCATAAATTAATTATTAATTACGTAACTATACACGGCCTTAGATGCTTCTGCCATAAAATTATTAGCCCCATCTTCATTACTTCCACTAGAACCCAAACAGAGTAAATAATTTCGATTTGGAACATATACTACACCACAATCTGAAAAAACCCCTTCACTACTAGATATACCAATTTTATGGGACACCACAACCTGATCCGGTACTCCTTGTTTAATTTTATCGTCAAAGGGAGTTTCACTTAAATATTTTAAAATTTCTTGAGAGTGTTCTACGTTTACATATTTAGCATTGTACAAAGCAACAAACATATTAGACAGAGTTTTTAAATTAATTTTTTGATAATTAATTGGCTCTCCAATTCTAGACACCATATTTATATCGCCCACATCCCAACCAATTGCACTATAAACTGCAAAAAATGGATCATCTATACCTATTTTTTTAAATACGTTCAACACTGCAAACATTGCGGTGTTGTCGGACTGCTGAAGCATTATCCTAACTAAATCTCTTATGGTTATTTCTTTGTCTGATCCAACCTTATAAAGATCTCCAAACTCATCGTCTAAATCAATCTCCTCTAATGAATATAT
>CAZHWX010000058.1:0-1729 GCA_964536045.1 uncultured Candidatus Saccharibacteria bacterium | reverse complement strand
ACTAATTTTATTATCTTCCGCCGCTTTCATGGTTGCCATCGCAAGTGGCACCTTAATAGTGCTAGCTGCTATAAACTCTTCTCTCTCTCCTAACCCAACCCAAGAAGCGTTATTTAGGTAGTCAAAATATACATATGTATTTTGCGGATACCGAGCCTGAATTTTAAGCAAAGACTCTTTAAGTGGTTTAAAGTTAATAATGAAATGTTTTCCCGTTCCCGCCGTAACCGACTTATTAATTAGTGGATATTCTCCAACTTCTAAATTATTAGATTTAATCAATTTATCAGGAGATGATTCAGCACTAAACCAATTAAAATTACCTGCCAAAAAAGCAATAATCATTAACCCCAACACAAAAATCAAAGTATAAATATTTTTTACCATACAATATCAGCTTCTATGTCGTAGTGACCAACCTTAATTCTAGTATCACACGCTACTCTATATCCTAATTTTCTTATTTTTTCAAAAAAATACAAATCTTGAGTATAAGCCTTACTTCCTCGTTGAGCATCCCACTCATTACAAGTTTTAAACCACGGCTTCTCTATTTTTTCATCTTTAAACAAATCCATTTTAAACAAAGTGAATCCCATGCCTAATCCATTACACTCTTGTATTTCTTTTTCTGGCATCTGAGGACGAAAATTCATCTCCGGATCTTCTGGATTACCGTAAATCATCGGCTGACCACCCTCCCCCTTAGTCCAATATAGCCCACCCAAGGCGGAATAATTTTCTATATTTTCATAAAGTTTAATTAATCCGTCCGGTGGTGGGATATTGTCCTCCTCTAGGGTTAAAATATATTTCCACTTAGAAAGCTCTGGATTTTGAAGAATTAAATCAATAGCCGCGTTATAAGCCTCGCCCACTTCCATCCCCATCATAAAGATACGAGTAAACTTCTGATTCATCATGGGCACCATCCCCATCCAAGATTGAACTACTTTAGCTGGAATCATTCCGCGAGTTGGCACAATACACACCGTAGATAAATCTCTATACCCCCCACTTTTTTGAAGTCGGATATTACTAGTTAAAAGATCGGAGTTATGAATACCATTCGGATTATACTGTTCAAAAACTATTTGTGGCTTCATTTTAGTTAGTTTGATTAACTATGTAATAAATAGGATTAGTAGCCGCTTTGTTAATCTGAGTTATAGAAACTCCTCCCGGGAAACCGTTACTCGTAGCAGAATACGTTCCTAGACCTATATTTTTAGCAATACCACCTCCACTAGTAGCCGAGGTTGCATTACCAAATTTTCCCACAGTCTGACTAGAGGCAATTATATAAGACATAGCCAAAACGTTATTGGAGGTTCCACCAATTAAGGAACTACTATTAGCCATAGCAAACCAATAATAACCGGCGGTCAAAAGTGAACTGATAGGCATAATAATTTCTCGTGGACCATGGATAAGCGAAGAAAGGCTCAAGCCAGCCGAAGAAGAAGTAACACTGTTATAACTGGTACTATTATTAAAACCAGTTATAAAAGAAGCTGCTCTAGAAGCATTGGAAGAGTTGGATACCTGCATAGTCCAGCTAGTGGAGTAATGTAAAGATAGGACTGTAGAATTGGTCGCGTTAGTAGTATAAATAGCAAACTTTGCAGTATAACCAACGTTCCCAGAACTAGAACCAATAGAAGAATTAGTTACCATAACTGGAATTTTTACCGCTCTGGTGGTCTGATAAGTTAAGGCAAGAGCTACA
>CAZHWX010000057.1:0-3232 GCA_964536045.1 uncultured Candidatus Saccharibacteria bacterium | reverse complement strand
CCCGAAAAATAGACTCTACTGGATGGAAAATTTTAGAATCTAATCCATAGGGCAAAAGTTCAGATTCCCTTCGATATTTATTTTTAATAACCTCTTTAGTCCACCGAGAGTTAGTTAATAAAGAAATGGGTAATTTAAGAGCTTCTTCCAGGGTTTCAAAATCAACACGAGAGAAACAGGCAAAAGACTCATCATGTTGCATATACCAAAACGACTTAGCATTTGGAAATTTATTTATTGCCTGAGCTACCGGATAACCACCCACTACAAAAATATCTGGGCTAATTCCCCCAACCCGCTCCGGAAAAATCCCGGTTAGTTTTTGTGGATGAGATTTACTCCACTCACTAGGCACATACAAGACTTTTGCACTAGTTGAAAAAGACTCATTAATATTCGGACTTAGAGTCCAAACCTCTACTTGGTGTCCCCGCTCAGTAAGACGATTAGCCTGTTCAAATAGAATCCTGATTCCCCCATAGGGAAATTCACAATGAGTTATACAAAAAACAATTTTCAAATTAGTTAGTAATTACAAATTTATACACTGCTTCGGAGGTTTTTTTCATAAAATCATTAGCCTCCGACTCTTTCACTCCATCTGATCCTAAACACAACAAATAGTGTCTCTGGGGAGCATAAACTATACCGCAATCGGAAAATGTATTAGTTCCACCAGAAATACCTATCTTATGACTAACTAAAACTCCCGTTGGTACACCAGCCGCTACTTTGTCATTAAATTCTGTATTAGCTAAATAACTGAGAATTTTTTCCGAGTTTTCTAAATAAATATAATTAGCATTGTAAAGAAATAGAAACATATTAGATAGGGTTTTCAAATTTATTTCGTTAGCATTTACATTACTACCCATATCCAACACCCAACCAAAGGCCTGATACACCTCATCATACGGATTATCAATACCAATTCGCGAAAAAACATTTAAAAGCCCATTTAGAGCTGTATTATCCGACTGCTCCAACATTATTTTAATTAATTCTTCAATAGTAAAAACCCGATCTTTAGAATTTTTATACAACTCGCCAAAAGCGGAATTTAAATCTAATTCTTCAATAGTATAAAATTGATCTAAATCAATTTTTTTCTGTTCTGAAGCTTTATAAATAGCAATGGATAATGGTACCTTTGCCAAACTAGCCGCCGCAAAATTTTCTCTCTCGTTTACTCCAATCCACGAACCATTATTTAAATAGGAAAAATAAATATAAGTTTTATGAGAATAATTTTTAACTATTTCTCGCAGCTCATCTCTTAGGGGTTGAAAATTAACTATAAAATGTTTACCAATGTCCGCTAACACCGCCGGATTAATGTATTTATATTCACTTTTATTTATATTATTTACCGCATCTACGTAGTTAGGTTTGCTCTGGGTAGAGGAAAAATAACCAGCACCAAAAATTATTACCGCCACAACTGAATAAATTACTAATTTAGTATTCATAAATGATATATAAAATATTACCAAACTACATCCATTTGCACATCATAATGCCCTACCTTAACTCGAGTATCACTCGCTACTCGATAGCCTAATTTACGTATTTTTTCAAAAAAATATAAATCTTGAGTATACATTTTAACTCCTTTTTGCGGATCAAAATCTTGGCAAGTTCTGAAAAACGGCTTTTCTAAACGAGCATCCTTAAAAATAGACATTTTAAACAGGGTAAAACCCATACCGGTCCCATCACAAGCCTGAATGTCTTGAGTTGGTGGCTGAGGCCTAAAATGTAACTCCCCATCCTTACCCTCTCCATAAATCATTGGTTGCCCTCCTTCTCCCTTGGTCCAGTAAAGTCCGCCGATTACGTCAAATTTATCCATATTTTCATAAAGCTTTAATAAACCATCCGGTGGCGGTAAATTATCCTCCTCTAAAGTTAAAATATATTTCCAATTGGCTAATTCTTCATTGCTTAAAATCATATCCATCGCCTGAGAATATGCATCTCCTACTTCCATTCCAATAATAAAAATTTTAGTAAATTTCTGATTCATGGGAGTAATCATACTCATCCAAGACTGCACTACCTTGGCTGAAATCATTCCCCTCGTAGGCACTATGCAAATAGTGGATAAATCTTTATAAGCTCCACCCTGCATTAACCGAACCCCCGAATTTAAATCAGTATTATGAAATCCCGCAATATTTTCAAAAACAATTTGTGGTTTTACACCCTTAGAATCCATATTAGGAAGAAAACATTTGGAAATATGCTGGATACATACTGGTGTAACCCTGAACCTGGGTTAAGTTAACACTAGCTGGAGGAGCGTTTGTGGTATTAGTATATCGACCCTGAAATCTTTGCATATAAATAGAACTCAATTGTGAGGTAGCAGTAATTTGACTATTTGCTCCCGGATACATCTGACCTAATGGCGGACCAACCGTTTGCCCCCCACGCAAGGAGTAATTCATACTAGCCGAATTACCACCATGCGAAAAATAAAGCATCATTACATAATTACCCGGCGTAAGTGCGGTTCCCGCTGTTTCCCAACCCGTTAATAAGAGTCGCCTGACCCCCGAAATACTAGCCGTAGCCGTATTAGAAAAACCATTAGAGAGAGAGGCTAATCGACTAATTTGAGTACTATTAACAAAAGTATAAATCGCTGCATGAGCAGTAAATAAATTACTTCCAGACGTAGCCCTAGATAATTCTAAAGCAATTTTATTTTGAGTAATATCTCCCGGCAAATAAAACGGTACGAATAATGGGCGATTAGTAATAGCGGTAGCGGTCAAATTAGTAATATTAGTAATAAACAAACGCCCCCCTAAATTATCAAATTCGGAAAGGGTTCGGCCAGCTCCCCCACCCGCATTTACACTAGCAGTAATAGTGCTTCCATTTTGTCCAAAACTTACACCATTAGAGTTAGAAAAAACTATATTTCCAGAGGTAACCGGAGCGGTCGCATTGGTGCCAATACCAGTAATCGTCGTAGAAGAATTACTAATTGGCTGAATAGTTCCGTTTTCACAAATTAAAGCTCGGGTATTAACCGAGTTATACCAAAGCGAACCATTATCTGTACAAGCTGCACCTAAAGAGTCTACGGCATTTTTTACATCTAAGGATAATAGAGTCTGACCAGAAGACACTCCACCACCCGTTCCAACCTGAACCTTGGTAGAGGTAGGGGTGCGCAAAGCATCGCCATATACATCATCCGAAGTTAAAGCAAAACCGGAAG
>CAZHWX010000056.1:0-3269 GCA_964536045.1 uncultured Candidatus Saccharibacteria bacterium | reverse complement strand
GAGCTTCATCAATAATGAAAACTTTAAATTTAGAAGAGCTTGGCGGGGTACGAACTGTTTCTTTTAAATTACGAATTTCATCGATACCACGATTACTGGCGGCATCAATTTCGATAACATCCAAACTATGGTTAGCATCGATTTCTTCGCAGGACCGACACTTATTACAGGGTTCGCCGAGAGCATGGAATTTTTTGTCGGTTTGGCGAGTTTCACAATTGGCAGCTTTAGCAATTAAGCGGGAGGCGGTTGTCTTACCTGTGCCGCGGGGGCCAGCAAAAAGGTAGGCATGAGAAATGCGGTCTTGGCTTGCTTCACCCTTTAAAATGCGAACAATTAAGTCTTGGCCAACTAGATCTTCAAAGACGGCAGGACGATATTTGCGGTAGATGGCTAAGGACATTGAAAGGGATTATAATTCAAGGAGATTATAACCTTATTTATGGAAGATTTCACCCTAAAAAGCACCGCCTTTAAGAAAGGCATGGAGATACCTAAAAAGCACACTTGTGATGGGGAAGACGTAAATCCATTTTTAGAAATTAAAGCTCCACCAGAGGGAACTATTTCTTATGCCTTAATTGTGGATGATCCGGACGCTACACGTGGTACTGCTTGGGATCATTGGTTGGTTTGGAATATTCCGGCTGGCACGCAATA
This sequence comes from uncultured Candidatus Saccharibacteria bacterium, assembly GCA_964536045.1. Classification (GTDB taxonomy): domain Bacteria; phylum Patescibacteriota; class Minisyncoccia; order UBA6257; family GWB1-50-10; genus CAZHWX01. Next base: position 2,609 of record CAZHWX010000056.1, on the reverse strand, counting down.
TATTTCCGAAGAATCTATGCCGGAAGAAGTGGCTCAAGGAGTAAATTCTTTTGGCCGAATTAAATATGGAGGTCCGTGTCCGCCACTTGGAGGTCCGGCTCATACTTATCGATTTACTATTTATGCTTTAGATTGTGTTTTAGATTTATTAGCTGGTTCGCCACGCGCAGACTTAGAGCGACATATGGCGGGGCATATTTTGGGTCAGGCAGAATTAACTGGTTTTTATAAACGATCAGACGTGTAGGGGAGAATGGCACAGTTTAAGAAACCACAAGACAACGAAACTTATTCTTGGACCGGTCATGCGGCGGATAAAATGTTGCAGTATGGTTTATCGGCAGACAGATTAAAAAGAGTAATTCGTTTTCCAACTCGCACCGAAGAAAGTGTGGTGGAGGGAACGATTGCCTGTATGCAACCCTCTTCGGTAAAAACCGTGAATGGTAAAAAAACTTGGAGTCAGGAAATTTGGGTAATGTATAAAGTAGAAAAGACTAAACCAAAAACCGAAAAGAAATCGGAGTTAGATAATTATTTTAAAATGTTTAAACCGCAAGCCAAATTAAAGGTAATTACCGCTTGGCGTTATCCAGGAGTAAGTCCAAAGCGGGATCCGGTGCCACAAGAAATTATCGACGAAGCCCGCGCCGCGCTGTTTTAAGATATTTAACATTAAATTTCATGTCTCAAAAATTGCCATATGGCAATTTTTGATACAACGTTCGTTTGTTTGAAAAAATGGTAAAAAAATAACGCACCGATTTCGGTGCGTTTTTTTGTGAATCATTTTTCCAATGGATTGATGTTTTCCGGATACCAGTGTTCAAAATTGGTATATTTTTCATATGGTGCAAGAAGCACCCAAAAGAAAATCATCATACAAATCCAAAGGGCTGTCTCCATCATGCCGAGCTCTCCTGATGAACCCCTTTTGCCGATCTCATTATCAATTTCTTCCAGTTTAGGAGAGTACCAATACATGGATAATAGGAACCCTATTACCACATATATGAGGATGATAAATACCCAGATAATTGGTTCCATGTAACCTCCAAAAGGTTAAAAATATTAATCACTGACTTCGCCAGTTGGGTCGTTCCAACCATTGATGTGAAATGTAGCCGAGCCCGATATGATCCGGACCGAGTTTTTGAACGACTCGATCGTACTTTGCGTGGGTTCCTTTGCTGTTCCAGTGGTCTAAAAAGATCAGAGTGTCTCCAGGAGAAGCATCTTCAGCCCACCACTCGCTTGTTTCGTAGGCCAGGAGTTCCATTCGATTTTTAGCCAGTCCCGGAATTTCGATAGTGAATCGGGTTTTAGCTGAATCGGTGGTTATTATCCCATCTAATACATAACAACCCTCGGGGAGATTGAGTAAATTATTATTGAGAATTCTTTCTTCTTTTTGAATTTCTTCTTCTGTTAATCTCTCCCTATATCCTTCGAGATAGCCCCAATTTACAACGAAAAATACAAGCGATACAAAACTCATAAAAAAATATTTCGGATTACGAAAGAAAATGTATGAGATTAGGGCGCATATCGCTGAAATCAGGATAAGGATTTGTAATATATTAATAAGAACAGATACCAGAAACATAGAAACCTCCTTAAATAGGTGATATATTGAGTTGTGATTTACTGTTAGTATTATAAATATAAAATAACAAAACGTCAACTATGAAATTATCCATTGGAATCGTCGGTTTACCGAATGTAGGGAAGTCCACACTATTTAAGAAATTGACCAGCCAAGACATTTTGGTGGCCAACTACCCATTTGCGACCATCGACCCGAATGTGGGCATTGTACCGGTACCAGATGCCCGTTTAGACAAGCTTTCGGAGATGAGTCAGTCCAAAAAGAAGGTGCCGGCGATTGTGGAATTTTACGATATTGCGGGTTTGGTAAAAGGTGCCAACCAGGGTGAGGGTTTGGGTAATAAGTTTTTATCCCATATTCGCGACACTCAAGCGATTGCTTTGGTTTTACGAGTCTTTAAGAGTGACGAAATTATTCACGTAGAAAATTCGGTAGATGCGGAGCGGGATATGGAAATTATTTTGACCGAGTTAGCTTTGAAAGATTTAGATACAGTAGAAAAGCGTTTGGGTAAATTAGAAGGCGAGGCGCGAACTGGTGATAAGCATTCCATTCATAATTTTGAAATCTTAAAACAGATTAAAGAAAAATTAGTGGCTGGTTTGAGTATTGAAGAATTTGCCAAAGAAGATATTTCTAAAGAACTTAATCTTTTAAGTGCTAAGAAAAAAATCTTTTTATTAAATGGAACTCCGGAAGATGTACCGGCTGGGCTGTTAGAAAAATTACAGACTCGGGGAGCGGGATCTATTGTGGTGGACTTGTCTGGTGAGCCAGATTTGGCGGACTTAATTCGAAAGAGTTACGAGATACTTCATTTGGAAAGCTTCTTCACTACTGGCGAAGATGAAACTCGAGCTTGGACTATTCCTGTGGGTGCAAAAGCGCCAGAAGCGGCGGGAGCCATCCACACGGACTTTGAACATAAATTTATTCGGGCGGAAGTAGTGGCTTATGACAAATTTGTAGAAGCTGGTGGTTGGAGTCAGGCTAAACAAAA
>CAZHWX010000055.1:1578-3297 GCA_964536045.1 uncultured Candidatus Saccharibacteria bacterium | reverse complement strand
TGAACATAAATTTATTCGGGCGGAAGTAGTGGCTTATGACAAATTTGTAGAAGCGGGTGGTTGGAGTCAGGCCAAACAAAAAGGCTGGTTACGATTAGAGGGTAAGGATTATGTAGTGAAAGACGGTGACATAATGGTTATCCGCCACGGCTAGTTTATTTTAATTAAAGAAGGAAAATCTTGTCTTTTAAGGTTTGTGTGGTGTTTTCAAAAAATTCGCATATGCGAATTTTTTGAAAATGACATGTTTTTATTAAGAGTAGATTTTTATTCAATATATATTGGATTTTTAGTTGGTGTGGATTTAAGTTAATATCAATCTAATGGTTTATGAGACCGCAACCGCAGTTTTCCAAGGGCCGTTAGATAAGCTTTTGGAATTAATAGAAGAAAAGAAACTGGATATTAACCAGTTAGCGCTCGCGGAAGTAACCGCCGAGTTTTTGGATTATTTAGAAAAAATAGAGGCGGATCCGGAGTCGCGAGCTTATCCGCAACTACTCGCGGAATTTTTATCAGTGGCTTCGCATTTATTATTAATAAAATCTAAGGCACTTTTGCCACAGGTAGAATTTTCGGAAGATGAAGCGCGAGATGTAAAAGATTTAGAAGAACGCTTAAAACTTTACAAAGAGTTACGGGGTACTCAACACCAAATAAAAACTATTTGGGATCCAACTCCCACCATGTTGTTTAGAGAATTTTTAAAACATGCTTCGCCAGTTTTTTATCCACCCAGCAAATTACAGGCGGTAGATTTACATTCCACGGTTTCGGCTTTAGCCGAACAAATTAAAAGGGTAGTGCCGATCGCACAAACAGTGAAGCGGGAGGTTATAAATATGAAGCAGAAGATAGAAGAGTTAATGGATCGTTTGCGGAAAGCTCCGCTTAAATTTTCGGAATTAAAAAGTAGGGGAGCTAGTAAGGGGGAATTAGTAGTTTTATTTTTAGCAGTGCTCCACTTAGTCCGTCAGCGATTTGCGGATGTGGAACAGGGAGAAAGCTTTGGAGATTTAACGGTTGCGACTAAGACTACCAACGATTAAAATTAGTTAAATTAGATGAACGAAAATAATTTGATTGCCAAACTAGAAGCCTTACTTTTTTCCTACGGAGAACCGATGGGAATTCCGTTGATGGCTAAAATGTTGAAGGTTAAGGAAGAAGAAATTTCCGCTACTTTAGAGACTCTAAAAGAAAAATTGGCGGATTTGGAAAGAGGTTTAACTTTGATAAAAACTGGTAATTCTTTTGCTTTAGCTACCAAACCAGAATTAAAAGAAGTGGTGGCGGCTATTGTAACGGATGAATTAAAGGAAGAATTAACTCCAGCAGCTTTAGAAACTTTGTCGTTAGTTGCTTATTTGGGGCCGATAGCTCGTACGGATTTAGATTATATTCGAGGAGTAAATTCTAGCTTCTCTTTGCGAGCCCTATCTTTACGTGGACTTGTAGAACGAGATACCACTAAAGGAATTCCACATTATCATTTAACTGCGGACTCCTTATCTCATTTAAATTTATCTAAGCCAGAAGATTTGCCGAATTACGAAGAGTTTCGTCAGGTATTTATGGATTGGCAGGATCGAATGAAACAACCTGAGAAAAAAGAGGAGTTAATTCCGGAAACACAATGAGATGGGTTTGGATTGTAATCGGAATAATTTTTATTTCCGGAGCTTTTTTGTGGTGGAAATCTCAATGGACTGAGGTTCC
>CAZHWX010000055.1:0-1478 GCA_964536045.1 uncultured Candidatus Saccharibacteria bacterium | reverse complement strand
GTTTATCCACTTCGAGATTTAGTAAAAATACTTTTACTTTCTTCTAGTAATGATGCGGCGGTAGCTATTGAAGAATTTGCAGGGGGTAGAGAAAAATTTATTCCGGACCTAAATAAAAGAGCGGAAGCTTTGGGTATGTCACAAACTAGTATTGAGGAGCCATCCGGTCTTTCGCCTAAGAATATTTCCTCCGCCACCGACTTATTAGCTTTAACCAGATTTGTAGTGGAGCGTGAGCCAGAGATTTTTAGTTGGACTAGGTTAGAAAATTTATTAGTTCAGCCGCTTAATAGTTCGGATAGTCGGATAGTACAAAACATAAATCCATTAATTTTAGAGTCGGACTTTTTAGGGGGTAAAACTGGAACTACGCCCGAAGCACGGCAGAATCTAGTAGCGGTCTTTTCTTTTGAAAAAAGACGAGTAGCGGTGGTTATTTTGGGTAGTCCGGACCGACTTGGAGAAACTAGGAAGCTTTTGGATTGGGTCCGACGGGCCTATGAGTTACAATAAGTAGGTATGGAAGTTTTTGAAGCGGTAAGAATAATTCTAACTTTCGGTCTAGCTTTCCTCTTAGCTCTTATCTTAGAGCCTTTTGCTTTTAAAATAATTGGAAAGTTTAAGAAGGTTAATATTCGCGACGAAAAATCGGCGCCAGTTTTTCATAGTCTACATAAAAATAAATCTGACACTCCAACTATGGGTGGAGTAATTATTTGGAGTGCGGTAGCAATTTTAGCTCTCTTATTTTGGTTGATGGATATGGTGTTTGATGGTTTTGGAACTTACTTTAATTTTATTAGTCGACCAGAGACTTATTTGCCGCTTTTTGCGCTACTCGCGGCTGCGGGGGTTGGTTTGATAGATGATTTGTTTGGTATTTGGCGTAAGGGACCTAATGGTGGCGGTTTGAGTGTAAAACAAAAATTAATTATTTATCTTGGTTTGGGTTTAGTTGGAGCCTGGTGGTTTTTCTTCCGTTTGGGTTGGACGGAGTTATATGTACCACTCGTTGGCACGTTTGATATTGGCGCTTGGTATATTCCATTTTTCATATTTACTATCGTGGCCTCGGCTTTCTCCGCTAACGAAACCGATGGTTTAGATGGACTCCTAAGTGGCACTATATTTTTTGGATTTGCAGCATTATTAGTGGTCGCGTTTGTTACTAATCGTTTTGATTTAGCGGCCATGACGGCCGCTATATTAGGAGCGTTGCTAGCTTTTCTTTGGTTTAATCTGCATCCAGCTAAATTTTTTATGGGAGATACAGGCTCCATGTCTTTAGGTATTACGCTTGGAGTAATGGCAATGCTTACTAATACTGCTCTTTTTTTACCGTTTTTTGCTTTTATTCCAATGATGGAAACTATTACGGTAATTATTCAGTTAACTAGTAAAAAACTAAGAGGTAAAAAAATATTTTTATCTACTCCGATTCACCATCATTTTGAAGCAATTGGTTGGCCGGAAACCAG
>CAZHWX010000054.1:0-3301 GCA_964536045.1 uncultured Candidatus Saccharibacteria bacterium | reverse complement strand
CCCGTAGGATGTTTTTTATAGACTTATTACTCATTCCCCCAACTCGCATTTTTACCGTGGTCTCCGGCAAATATACCCCCACAATCTTATTTACCTCTAAAAACCGAAGCATTAATTCATAATCTGCGGCAATCTTAAATTGTTCATCAAATCCCCCAAACTTTTCATATAATTCCCGACGCGCAAAAAAAGTAGGATGTGCCGGAGCCCAACCTCGAAAGAAGTCGTTCTTTTTACCATCCGAAGATTTCCAATGACGAATTATTTTTTCTGAATTTAAACGATCCACATAATCTAAATCTGCCCAAACCGCTTCGACAGATTTTTTGTCTAACTTCTCCACCATTTTTTCTACCACTTCCGAATTAGCATAAAAATCATCTGCATTTAGAAAAGCGATTATTTCCCCCTTCGCTAATTTCCAACCCTTATTAAATGCATCGTACACTCCCCGATCTTTCTCTGAAATAAAAATTACCTTAGAGAATTCTTTTACTATTTCTAAGGTTTTATCCGTAGATAAACCATCTATCACAATGTGCTCTATATTTGGATAACCTTGATTAGCCACACTTTGTAGTGTTTCTCGAATTGTATTTTCACTATTAAACGAAGCGGTAATTATAGAAACAAGCGGCCGATCCATAATTAATTAATTAGTCTCTCTCTTACCATCACCGCTGGATTACCCGCATAAATAGCATACCTTTCCAAATCTTTATTAGCTACTGAACCAACCGATAAAACAGAATGACTCCCACAACGCACACCAGGACACACCACTACCTTAGCCCCGACCCAAACTCCCTCTTCTAAAATTATTGGGTTAACCATCAAATCAAAAGATTCTTTTTTATAATCATGATTACCAGTCAAAAGCATCGCCCCTTGTGATATGCAACAATTTTCCTGAATTTCTACCGGGGCTAAATTATCTATCCAAACCCGCTCTCCAATCCAAGAAAAATTACCAATCTTTAAATTCCAAGGATATTTAATATTGACCCACGGCTTAATGACGACCCCCCGACCAATTGTTGCTCCAAACAGTCTCAGAATTATTCTTTTCCACAAAGAACCCGGCAATGGGGAAGACAATAGAATCGCACTAACCAAAAACCACAGGGTTCTTTTACAAACACCCGCTCCACCATTAAACCCATAATTATTAAAAGATGAGAGTTTAGTTTTTCCCATATTTATTAATTCTAAGCTGATACAATTTTACGTCCACTAAAAACCGATACCAAAAACCCTGTAGGGTATGGAATATTAAACCCTGCACACCATCCAAAAAACCTAAACGGAAAAAATAACGAAAAACAAAATAAACAAAAGCTCTTAAAAAAAGCGGTGATTTACCATAAAAATTATTTTTCCACCAACGCTTCCTTTCTGCTGGATCACCTAATGGATCAGAATTTACCTCTCCGGTTCCCACAAACTCTGCTTCTGCTTCTCTGGAAGCATATTGATTATGTTTCTCTATCCACCAACTCAAATTTTTATGATTTTCATCTACAAAATCATTTTTTAAATATTTTACTTGGCCACCATCCACCAACACTAAATGCTCATCCATTTCCCGCAACTCGGAGCGTACCTGACCACGACGAAATAGACGCAAAATCCAGGTTGGGTAATATCCACCATGACGGATCCAACGACCCATAAAATAAACTCTTCGTTTTAAAAAGAAACCAGCGATCTCTCCAGTTACGGTTTCTAAGGTATCTAAAATTTCTTGCTTCAATTCTGGTAAAAGATATTCGTCCGCATCTAAGCGCAAAATCCAATTTCCTTGAGGACTAGTATTATCGAGTGCCCAATTAAACTGCTCCGCCTGATTTTTAAACGGATTAGTAAAAACTCGAGCTCCATATTCTCCTACAATTTTTAGAGTGTCATCGGTAGATTGAGAATCTACCACAATTATTTCCGAAACTAATCCCTTCACACTATCCAAACAAAAACGGATGTTTTCCGCTTCGTTTTTAGTTAGAACTATTAGAGAAATAGTTGGCTTCATTTAATAAACCGATGATACCCCGCCTCCCACAGTGGGGCAAGTTTTGCAGGGTTGAAACTATCAGACATTAACTTAGCCCTCCCACCCATCTCTAATCGCCTATTTCCATCTTGTAAAACCCCAATAATCGCTTCAGCAAATTTTACCGAATCTTTCTCTACTACTAATCCGGCCTCAAATTTACTTATTTCTCCTGCTAATCCTACCGCCGGAGTTACCACACTAGGCAAACCACACTGTGCCGCCTCGAGTACTGTCATCGCGAAATTCTCCGCATAAGACGGCAAAACAAAAAGATCCGCGTCTTGATAAGCTGAAAATTTTTCTTCTCCCTTCAATTCTCCGGTGAAAATAACGCTATTTTGTAATTGGCCCGCCTGCGCAGGCAGGTATTCAGCAATTAATAATTCAATCTCTTTTTTGTAACCATTTTCGTCACCACCCACAATTACCAATTTAGTATTAGAAATATTTTTATGAATTTCAGCAAAAGCTGGAATTAAAGTATCAAACCCCTTTTTCCAATTTAAACGCCCCAAAGATAGAATAAGTTTATCTCCTTCACCTAATCCCAATTTAATTCTAAAGCTCCCCCTATCCGGAAATTTACTAACCGACTCCAAAAAATTAGGAATTACCAAAGAATTTTTTAGTGGTAATTTGTTAATTAAATATTCTGTCTTTTCTAATTCAGTAGTGAAATGAATTACCGAAGCACCAGCTAAATTACATTTTTCTATTAAATTTAAATACAGGCGCTTTTTAAATCCAGATTTTTTAAGCGTTTCTATCATCAAACTACCGCGCGGTGAAATTATATATGGTTTATTAAATTTTTTAGCGTAGTAAGCACCTAGAGTAGAGGCAAATAAAAATACCGAAGTTATATGAACCAAATCAAATTCTTTTACCCTTTCCATTAACGCTTTTCTCATAGCCGACGAATAAAACCAAGACCGAAAAGTAGCTGAAAAATACCAAACCTCTACTCCATCCAAAAATTGCGGCTCTCCCACGGGCACCGCTAAATCATCGTTCCCATCAATATTGGTAGTAAAAACGGTAACCTTATGACCCAACTTAACTAGATTTTTATTTAAATCATGAACACTCTGAATCGGCCCCCCATAACGAGTGGCTGGAAAATAAGTTGGCACAATGTGTAAAATTTTCATTTATTTTCGAAAAGTAGCCACTATGTCTCTATTTTTCTGCATATATCCAGAAACCTCTTCTATTTCATAACCGAAACCTCTAATCAATTTCTTACAC
>CAZHWX010000053.1:0-3358 GCA_964536045.1 uncultured Candidatus Saccharibacteria bacterium | reverse complement strand
CCAAGCTGGACTCGCTTCTACCCTATCTACCAACTCACACTTCGGATTAAACAAATTTAAAATTTCGTCGGAATTATTTATGGTGCCGGTAAAATCTACTCCTCGCTTAAATATTCGAAAAGCATTCGGCAAAATATTACCGGATAAAAACAATTTTATATTTTGAGTTTTATCTAATAACTGCCAACCGGTTAGATCTATCCCTTCATTACTAAAATTTTTAAGCTCAATCCATTCTGCCTTAGCATCCGAACCGGAACCCATCCAAGCCACTTCGTTTATATAAACAGAAGAAGTAGCGGATTTGCCAGGCTGACAGATGATTAGTGACTTGGGGCTTACAGTTGGTAATTTAGAATCAGAAGTAGAGAAAATCGGCATATTGGAACCACGAGGAGTAGACAAATCTATTTCTTCCACTGGCTGATTTGAATTAATAATATTCGCGGATAATAAACTTAAATCCTGATTCTTAACAGAAAAATAAACAGAGCCTAAAAGTAAGCCTAAACCCAAACCGATTAAACCAAAACGTATAACCGGTAGCATAATTTAATTAAATTATATAACAAATAAAAAATCCGCATCACGAGGATGCGGATTTTAAAATATTTAACCTAACGACAATAAATAGGATAATAACCGGCTACACCACTATAATAATTTCTGTAGCCTAAAACTCCTCCCGCCGCATCACAAGTTTCATTATGTCCGCCACTGTAAAATAAATATCTAGTATTGCTACCACAATCCGGCATTACACCAGATCCTGGAGTTTTAGTTTCCCAATACCAACCAGCTGCAGCCATATCCGGATCGTACAAAGATCCATTAGCATCATATAAATCAACTACCTTATTACCATTATATGGATCGCAAAAAGCTTCATAACCAGCTGCAACTCGATGGGGTAAAAATGTTGTAGGTGTAGTAGTGGTTGCTCTCTGCTCTACACCATTACAATCATAATCAAAAGACAAACCCGGAGCAGTGCTATCAGTAACTAAAGCTCCATAACCAGTACTACCTCGGTTTCCACCGTAAGCAGTGGTCTGACCCGGCTTAGCATTAGCATTATTGTCATAACAGTCTGCGGTAGTGGAACGCTCATAAACCCGATACATAGAGCCACAATCTGAGGCGGTACTGGTAGAACGCGCCACACTACTTGGATACGTATCGTTGTCGGAATCGTTTACACATTGATAATATTTTTGAATTTTACCTCCAGAACTTAAAATTATTTTACCAGTACTACTTAAAAGAACCGACGTTCCTGGGTTAAACGCTAAAACTGCATTAGTTAAATTTACGGTAAGACCAGTTCCTATTGTGGTATTGATGGCAGAAGCCGAATCAAATCCCTCTACACCACCAGTGGGTGAACAACTATTCAAAAGAGTTCCATCATTGGAATCAAAACTACAAACAGGATCCGACCAAGCTAAAGTTATGGAATCTAATCTACCAGTTACATCTTCCACAACAAACCGCGTTTGATAAGTGCGAGTATGAGTATCTTCTACCTTCCACTCTCCCTCATATCGGTATTGGGTAACCTTATTTTGAGCAGATACAGTATCAACAAATTTAGCCAACAAATCTTCGTTATTACCATCGTTTAAAACTAAAACTCCATTTTCATCCACTAGATATGGTTCGTCTTTATAATCCTTTGCGCTCATGGGAGCAGAAGATTCCGGGACAAGATCTAAAATACGCACCCCATTATCAGTTTCAATCTCCGCCCAAACTCGTTTAAGGGGCTGATCATTATTAATAGCCACTAACATTTTTTGTATATCTCCAACTTTTACATCTAACGGATCTATAAAACCAGTAATAAATTTTGGATATCTATCCGCAGATGAGACCTTAAACTCATACTCTCCTTTGGGAATAGACCACTCTTGACCCTGGGCGTTTACATAAGAAACCAAACCTAAATCCGCCACCGGAGAATTACTAGTAGAACGATATTTTATAAACGTCCAAATTCCACCAAGTCCAACTATTACAACTAGCAAACCAACTAAAATTAAGTTTTTGTTATTGCCATTCATTAGTTTAAGTATACCAAAAACAGGCCCATATTAACCCCTATTTTTATATATTGATTTTTTTAAGATAGTGTGGTATAATACCCTTAGAAAATAAACAATTAAATAACTAATAAAAGAAGGGAGGGTTGGGTCATGAAAAACCTAATCTTGTTGTTGGCTGTAGTGGTGGGCTTGGGCTTCGCTGGCTCTCCGCAATTAAAAAACAGAAATAGTTTTGATTTTGGAGGAAACATAGACAATGTTTTTTCTATGTTTTTTTGTCCACCGGATAAGGTCTTTGTTGGAGGGAAAAAAAGCTCTCCAGACGGATCGAGTGCTGCTCTATATTATGCAAATCTCTCCAATGGAGAAAACTGGATTTCGTTAGATAGTTTTCCTGCAACCAGTTCTATCTCGGTTGGTCAAGATTCTGGAATATACTGGAGTACCTTTGTTGGGTACCTAAAAAAATCCAACGATTCGGGGAGAGTTATTTGGAACAAAAGATTCTCTAATGGAGAATTGTATGTTCTATCTTACAATGGATATCCTGTAATCTGCTCCCAATCTAGCGTCTGCATACTAGACAAGGATGGACAGATTATTAAAGAAATACCCATTAATTCGGAAAACCCTCAAGGATCTTGGTTTCCAAAAATCAGAGGTAACAAACTCTGGCTATTTGGGTCACCAAACTCTAAACCTGGAACCGTTGTTATGGTTTTGGATTTGGAATCCGGTGAAAAGCTATGGGAAAAATATTTTCCACTTAACATTCGCACCACCGGAGTCGTTGATTCAGAAGGAAACGGTTATCTGGTTGCCACAAGAATAATTGAGGAAAACAACTCAGTTAATGAGTTTGTAGTAACCAAACTGGATTCTAACGGAAATCAGCTCTGGCAAACTAGCTGGTTTGGTAGAGACAACAACGAAACCAACATGGAAAACTGGATAGATGGGGCGGCAGTTTCTTCGGATAAAAATCTGGTCATTTTGACCGGTTCAATCCAAAAGGGTGCAACCCACACTGGATCAAAAAGCGCCTATCTGGCTGGTCTAAACGCCACCAGTGGTAAGTTGGTCTGGGGAAACGTTATCAGTTATCGGGATGGTTATTTAGAATCCACGAGAGCTGCGGAGTTTACCGATTCCGGCAAGTTGTTGGTTTCTGGATTCTCGGTTAGTAATTTGGATTTCAATCCACCAAATCTTATCTACTTAGATATTTACGAAGTGGATAAGCTTTTGGGAGTTGAGAATCCGAAAAACCAAATGCCGAGCTCTTTCGGGCTATATCAGAACTACCCCAACCC
>CAZHWX010000052.1:0-3372 GCA_964536045.1 uncultured Candidatus Saccharibacteria bacterium | reverse complement strand
ATGCGCCGAAGTGAAACACTAGTCGGCTAAATAAGTAGCTGAAAAGGCCCATTACTTAAATTATAGCTGAGATAAGAGATATTAGAAACGAAAATTAAAATATCCCAATTTATAGATTTTCTATTTATTTTTTAAGCTTAGTTTTTCTAAAATCTTAGATAATTTTTTAAAACTTAAGGTTAAAGATTTTAAAGTTTTTGTAGAACGAAGTGCAGCCGCCGGATGGAAAAGGGGCACCAAAAGTCTCCCCTCTAAATCAAACACCCTCCCTTGATCCCGGGTAATTTTGGCGGTCGGGATAAAATAATTCATAGAAAACCGACCCAGGGTTGCAACTATCTTAGGATTTAAAATTTCTATCTGCTCTGCCAAATATGGCTTATAAGCTTCGATCTCTTCCGGTAGTGGATCACGGTTTAGGGGCGGGCGTCGCTTCACAATATTCGTAATAAACACATCTTCTCGCTTCCACCCAATCACCCCTATTAACTTATCTAATAACTGCCCGGACCGGCCCACAAAAGGGCGTTTTAGCTCATCTTCTTTCTGCCCAGGAGCCTCCCCAATGAATAAGACTGGCGAATCTATATTCCCCTCCCCAAACACCAAATTGGCCTCTCTTAGGGGTAGGAACTTATCCTCCATCATTCTCTTTTCTAACTCCTCAAGTCGTTCGGCTTTGTTCATAAATTATTTATATCCCTTTGCCTGAAGACTAAACAAGTGTTCATATAGACCTTTTAATTTTATTAATTCTTTATGTGTCCCCTGTTCTACTATTTCACCATCCTTAAAAACTAAAATTCGATCAGCGTGACGCACCGTAGAAAAACGATGAGAAATTAAAAACACGGTTCGGTCTTTTGGTAATTGTTCTAATTTTTCAAAAATCTTTTCTTCTGCCTCTGGATCAATAGAGGCGGTTGGCTCGTCTAAAATCCAAACCTGTGGGTCACGATAAAAAACTCTAGCTAGGGCTAATTTTTGACGTTGCCCCACCGAGGGCTCCATACCATCTGCATATTGTTTACCCACCATTTGGTCATAACCCTTTTCCCATTTTTCTATAAATTCCGCCGCCCCCGCAGACCTTGCTCCCTCTTTTATTTTTTCTCTATCCACAACAGCAGAAGAACCTAAAGAAATTTGTTCCCAAACCGGCAAATCATAATTTGGATATTCCTGAAATAGAACACCCAATTTGGAATACCAACTTTCTAAATTTACCTCTTTAATTGGAGCTCCATCTAACAAAACTCTTCCTTTTTCTGCATCATAAAATCGACACAATAATTTTACGAAAGTGGTTTTACCCGCACCATTTTCTCCAACTAAAGCAATTTTTTCTCCGGGCATAACTTTCAAAGTTATATTTTTTAGGGCTGATCTCTGTTGGTTTTGATAACGGAAACTAACATTTTCAAACACTATTTCTGGCGTAGCTTCTCCTAAAATCAAGCCCGGCTTTGGCAAACGAATGCGTGGCTCCAAATCTAAAAACTTAAAAATATCTTTTACAAAAAGGTGGTGCTCATAGTCTCCGGCTAAACCGGAAAAGAAATCAGATAGAGTTCCTCGAAATTGGTTTATTAGAGAAAGAGAAAAAATTAGGGTGCTAGTTGAAATTTCTCCTCTTACCGCAGACCAAATAAAATAAACCGAACTAGAAAAGAGAAACAACATAGAAACGGACGAAGAAATCGAGGTTTTAACCATTCGAGACTTTTCCGCTTTTTTCTGCTCGTCTTGAAATTCTAAAAACAAATTTTTTATCCAACCAAGAATTCTTTCTGCAGTTTGAAAAATTTTTATTTCAGACAAAGAATTTATGCTATAAAAATGTCTGCCTAATGCACCCCAACGACGGCGAACTTCCGCTTTACCAGCGTGAATACCCCAAATTCTGCTACCATGCCTTAATTGAGTAAAAAGCTCTGGCAAAACCCCAACAAAAACAAAAACCAAAACATACGGGTTCATAAAAAATAAAGTACCACTAGTGGCTAATAACCTTACAAAATTTTGTGCCGAATATAATTGACCGTTACCAAACGCAAACATTCGATATTCATTTTCCTTTACTACTTGGAAAAGATTACGAACCTCTGGGTCTTCGTATGAGGCAACGTCTACCTCTGAACTCTTACGAGCCATCATAATTTCCATCTTCTCGTCATAGGAAAATTTAAAAATCCTAGAAAGATAGGAGTTGGAAATTCTTACAAATAAAGAAATTACATCTGCGCCAAGCACCAATACCAAAGCTAAAATTAGACCCTCAGAAAAATTTCCCACCTTAACCGCTTGTTCCACACTACCAATTAAATTAGCAAAGGCTGCTGAGCCAGCTAAGTGGGTAAAGGAGCCAACAAAAATAACGGAGACTAAAAGTGCAAATAGGCTTTTACTTACCCCCGCAAACAATTTAAATGCTCTCCAGCCGTAACCAAGCACACTCGGAATTGCGGATAGCTTCATTAATTAATAGTTTAATTCTTTTTCTTCCACTCGGTAAGCTTTCCACTTTCTATCTCTATCTTGTCCGCCTTACGCAAAAACTTAGGATTGTTATTCTCCAATAAATTAAAGTGTTTCTGTCTATTTAAGACTCCTACAAACTTCCAGAGGTGATCTTTTGAGGTTAACCATTTCTCTCCATATATAGAAAGGTCTACTGGTTCCGAATAACTCCGCAGGGTCTTTTTACCATTATTTAAGAAGTACTCATGAAAATAAGACATGGTGAGCTCTCGCAAATTTTTATAAACAGGTTCCCGATATCGCAAAACCGCATGGTTGGTTTTACTAATTGCACCCCATCTCCCCTTCCGCTTAAACACCGCGACTACGTGATCTGTGTCGTCGTCAGTGGTTTGTAAATCCATAATTAGTGGCTTCTCCCCGTGATACCAAAAAATCGCGGCCGCAAGCATCGCCCCCTCCATACAGTGTGCTTTGTTCTTTTTTAAAACGGTAAGTGGTGAATAGTTAGTGTCCTCCCCCTTCTCAAAATTGAGTGGAATCTTATCTAAAAAATCTTGAATCTTTATGGGCGAATTTAATTCTTTAAAAATTTTAAATTCTTCGGGAAAAGATTTAGGGAAAGACTTCATCTGGATAATTATACCTTCGTATTTATAAAATCTTGTATAGAAGAAAAAATACCGTTATAACAAATAAGTCTTTAGCTCCCATAGCACAATGGATAGGGCGTATCCCTCCGAAGGATGAGATTGAGGTTCGATTCCTCATGGGAGCACAAAAAAAACACCTCGTTTTTACGAGGTGTTTTGTTTAACTAAAGCGAAATGTTCTTCCCTCCAGCTTTTTCCTCTTTCTCGTCTATCCGTCGAATTAACTCGTCCACCACTT
>CAZHWX010000051.1:0-3416 GCA_964536045.1 uncultured Candidatus Saccharibacteria bacterium | reverse complement strand
ACTAATTTTAAAAACCTCCGAACTTTTTGGATCGTAAATATTTTTAGTTCGTCGAGGATTATAAAAAGAAGACATTAAAAATTCTTAAAAGTAACTAAGTCTCCGTGTAAACCTAAATAACTTATATAAAAAACCAACAACACCAAAATCCAAAATTCCGCATGCTTAAACATAGTTTTTTACTTAGTTTCCGCCACCACTTCATCACCCTCTCTTAATCCAGAAATTATTTCCACCATTCCATCCCGACCACGAATTCCCAAAGTTACCGATTCTTCTTCAATTTTATCTCCTCGCCAAACCTTAGCTATCACCCGACCCCCTACATCCTGTAAAGCAAAATGTGGAATCGCTAAAATATTTGCCTTACGCAAAGTTTCTATTTGCACGTTAGCAGTAAATCCGGTCTTTAATCTTTCCTCTTGAGTATCAAATCTAATACTTAATTTATAATTCACCACTCCATCTACTACGGTTTCGGCTGGCTCAATAGAATAAACCTTGCCGGAAAAATATTCCCCCGGAAATGCATCCAAACTCAAACGCACCGGATTATCCTTAGCCACCCTACCAATATTTACCTCTGGCACATTAGCCTCTACCTCCAAACGATCCTTAGAAATAACGGAGACTAGTTTAAAATTAGCAGCCACAATTTCCCCAAGCTTAGCATCCTGCTTAGTAACCAAGCCAGCGAACGGGGCTCGTAAAATTGCCTGACTTAATTGAGCTTGAACCGCTACCAAATTAGCTTCGGCCTGCTTTACCTTCGCCTCTTGTGCTGATATTTCTTCCACGCTCGCCCCCGCTCTCTTTAAAGCCAACTCTTCCTTAGTTTTTGCCACTACGATTTCCTGACTAGAAATATTTTGCTCTTGGGTATTAATAGCCGTCCACGCAGAATTTACATTGGTTCGCCCCAAATTAATTGCGGAACGATACGATTCAATTGTAGTAGCCGAAAGACCCGAAGATTTATCTACTCCATCCAACACTCTAACTAAATAACTTTCCGCTTGAGCCAAATGAGCCTTACCCTGCTTTAATCTAGCTTTTAAAACATCTATTGATGCGCTAGATACTGCCGTCTTTAACTCTTCTCGCCAATTAGCTAATTCCAAAGTCGCTTGAATACGCAAAGTTACCGCGTCGGTTTGAGTTTGAGAATCAGCCACCGAAAAAGAAAATTGTGGCGAATTAGTATCATCATTAATAAAAATAGGATCTGTTTTAGATCTCACTGCATCATCCATCTTCGCAAAACCATCACTTAAAATAGCCTGAACACTAGAATAATAATTGGTTAAGTCTTGCTCTGCCTTACGCAATTCAGATTCTTTTATTTGAATTTCTTCTACTCGAGTGCCTCTTTTTAATTCTTGTAATTTAGCTCTTTCACTATCTAATCCTGCCTGGGCTTGTAGAGCCGAGGCTTGTAATTCTTTAGTGTCTAATTCTAATAACACCTCTCCCGCTAACACCTCTTTACCAATGCTGGTATTTATTTTGGCAATTTTACCGGAACGCTCAAAGGCTAATTGCACCTCATCTATCGGCTTGACCTTACCAGTTACCGAAACCTCCTGAATAAGTTCCATTCTTTGCGCGGTAACCGTATTAGGCTTTTCGTTATTAGATTTAAAAACCCCAGTTCCTAACAAAATAACCACTAACCCAACCACTATCCAAAACCAAACCTTCTTAAAAATTTTATTCATTTATTTTTTATTTACCCTTTACTCTGCGCGCGGAACGCACATCTCTAGTTATATTTTTATCCTTCAAAGTGGCTAAGTCGTTTTTTAAAATATCCTTCAATTCATCTATGGCGGCATACAAATCTTCGCTCTTGGTTTCTACTCTTAAAGCCTTACCAAACACCTTACCCGTAGCTTCCGCATAAAAAACTTCCCCATGTTGATGGCGCTTAGAGGTTCTAGCCAATTCTAAATCTAAATTATCCTCCGCTTCATTCTTAGGCCACACCTTACTCAAGGATCCAATTTTAGTCTCTACATATTTCTTTATTGCCGAAGTTAATTCCAAACCAGTCGCTAAAATTTTTATTTTCATTTTATTTATTTTTATCTTCTGAGTTTTGAGGCACTATCAATCCTGAAATTAAATAAGCTAACACACCCGGAAAAATACCTGTCATAAAGGATAGGGCCACATAAGCGATACGTAATAAAACTGGATCGATTGCAAAATATTCTCCCAATCCCCCAAAAATACCAAAGAAGATTTTATTTTTTGAGCTTCGAGTTAAGGTTTTCATAAGTTATTTTTTATTTGAGAGAAAAAGCAGCTCGAACCACCGCAGTTACCTTCTTTTCAATAGATGAGCTATCAAAGTATCCATAATCGGAAACCTCTTGAGAATTTAAGGAAGTAACCTGAAAAACTCCCATGCTGGCAGATTGCAATCTACCAAGTTTTGCTCCAGTGCTTTCGGCTATTCTTTTAGCTCGCTCCGTTGCGTTAGTAGTCGCATCGGTTAACATTTCCACCTTTAAGTCCGCAAACTTACTGTAATAATATTCTAAATTTTGAGTACTAAATAAAAGCCCCTTACCCGCTAAAGCGGCCGGCGCCTCCTGACTTAAAGTGGTTATTTTTTTAACTTCTCCAACCGATTCTATAACGATAGATTGCTGTATTTGATATCCAGTCATCTTGCTAGAGCCTGAAAATTTATCAAAATCATAAACCGGATTTAAATATGCTGGGCGCACCGTAATTTGATTTTCAGTAACTCCATTTTCTTTTAAGTAGCTGATTGCTAAATCTAAATCCTTTTTCATTTGCTGATAACCTTCTTTTACCTGAGCCTCTGCTACATTTCTAGAAAAATTAGCATTCCATTTTACGATGTCGGAGGTAACCGTACGTTCCGCAGATCCCGTAACCGAAACCGTATTATCTAATCCCCTAGCCAAATAAAATGCATATCCACCGACCGCAACCGCTAAAACCATAAACAAGCCTAAAATAAAAGAGGCCCCTAAAATACTTTTAGTATTCATAAATACATTATAACGCAAAAACCGAACCAACCAAAACAACTTATAAAAAATATTTCACCCCGTTTACACGGGGTGGAAACTACAAAAATAATTTATTTAAAGTCTATTTTCCTGGTGCATAGAATCCTCTGCCTCCTTAACCACCCTCACCATAACTTTCAGAGCTTCTAAGGGATGTTCTCCGGCCGCTGTTTCATCCGACAACATTACCGCGTCTACTCCATCCCATACTGCATTAGCAATATCCGAAACTTCGGCTCGAGTTGGATGCGGATGATTGATCATAGAAGATAACATTTGAGTAGCAGCAATTGCCCCCTTTCCATGCCAAATAGCTAACTGGGTAAGATGCTTTTGAATAAATGGTAATTTTTCCATCGGCATTTCTAC
>CAZHWX010000050.1:0-3490 GCA_964536045.1 uncultured Candidatus Saccharibacteria bacterium | reverse complement strand
AAAAAGCCGGCGAATAAATCGCCGGCCGGCAGGTGTATGATGTTCTCTTTTTTAAGGAGTTAGTTCTAAACACCTGTTAGATTCTTTTCAGTTCCACCACGAGCTCTTCGTCATACCCGCAGTATTCACAATTGTTGACTTCCAAATACTCTTCTTTACGAATCGTATCCGGAACGAACAGCTTGGCATATTCAAAAAGTGCCTCCGTCTGTGGACGATCCACCTGATGGAGATAGCCGCACTTTTTGCAGAAAACATAGATCACCGCGCCCGGTTTGGTGAAAGCCTCTTTGATAAGGCTCTTATCCAAAACCGCCGGCTCCAAATATTCGAGGGAGCCGAAAATCTTTTTCTTGAATTCTTTGTTGTCCGATGGAATGGGCATATTGTCCTCAAAAAGAAGTGATGGGAATGTAAACTAAACTTTGTCTATTGTAACAGGTTCGGGAATTATTGTCAATAATTGCTCTTTTATCTCCTCTCCGTATTTAGCCACTATATCCTTGTAATCTTCGTCGGTAGGATCTAAACCATCCTTGTCTAAAATGATCACCACATCAGCCTTATACCCTCCCTCTTTGCCAGTATGAGTAGTGACATCTAAAGTGACCACAAAAACTTTACCCTCGGGATCTGGCTTACATTCAATAATCGCATCAATCCCGTGAAATTTATCTAATGGAGAACCAATGGCGGTATCAAAACGATAAACTGCGTTAGGAGCTAATTCTTTTAAAGATTCATCCGCACGTAAATAATTTAACAAGTCATGTGGAAAAAACTCGCGCGGATTTTCGGGGTTACCTGGACGCTGGTGAGAGCGCACAAACTTAAGAGAGTCTCGAAATTCTAAATACTCACCAGGCTTCGGATACACCTCCCCTTTTTCTGGTTTACGTAAGTCTCCAAATATTTCGCGTTCTACAATTCCTCCAAACATAATGGAATATTAATTTAAAAAAATTTTATTACCAGCTACCACTCGAACCACCGCCCCCGGACCGGCCACCACCAAACCCACCAAAACCTCCCCCGCCCGAACCTCGACTAGAGCCATGATGACTACCAATCATCAACCACCACGGCATAGCCCCACCAGCTTGATGAGATTTATAAGAACGAGAAAGATAAAAATCAATTAAAAATCCAAGCGGTATTAAAACTGCGAGCGACACCAGACCGGTATACAAAAAACCACTAAATAAACTTACTAATCCACCAAGGGCTCCGCCTAATACTCCACCCGCCCACCAAGAAGGGGTGCGAGCTAAAAATAAAGCGAGGGTGCGCAAAACTATAAAAGCTACAAAAAACAGAAAACCAAAATCCAAATTAAGATTACCCGAAGAAGAACTCTCAGGTTCTGCGGTGTACTCTCCGCGAGTGGCGGACATCATGGCGCGAGCGCCCTCCACAATTCCGGTATTATAATCACCATCTTTAAAACTAGGTGTAATGATATTGCGGATAATTTGAGAACTTAGAGCATCCGTCAAAGCACCTTCTAAGCCATAACCAACTTCAATGCGTAATTTGCGATCATCACGCGAAACTAAAAGTAGGGCGCCATTGTCCTTACCAGCTTGGCCAATACCCCACTCCTCAAAAAGTTTTACCGCAAAATTCTCTACGGTATCCCCACCTAAATCCGGAACAGTAACAACAGTAATTTGGGTGCTCGTTTCTTTTTCAAAAGCTAAAAGTTCGGATTCTAAAGTAGCGCGAGATTCGGCAGAAATAATCTTTGCATAATCATTAACCAGCCCCGAGGGTATCCCGGGGCTTGTATAGGCAAAACTTAAAACAGGCGCGAAAAGGAAACCTAAAATAATTCCCTTAACGAGCGACATATTAGAACTTAACTTCAGGAGCTTTTTCCGAACCAGCCTCGGCTTCAAAATAAGTGCGCGCTCCAACACCCAAGCCCCCGGCTAAAACATTATTCGGAAAAGTTTTTACCGAAGCGTTAAAAACTTTTACGGAATCGTTGTAGCGACCACGTTCTACGCTCACCCGATTTTCCGAACCTTCTAATTGACTCATAAAAGTTTGAACGGCTTCTACCGATTTTAATTGCGGATAATTTTCCATTACCACCAATAAGCGACTTAAAGCGGACTCTACTTCACCGGCCGCCTGAGCTTTTTGTTCGGCATTTCCTGCACCGGCATAGCGACTACGAGCATCGGCTAACTTACCGAAAACTTCTTGCTCCTGTTTCATGGCACCCTTTACGGATTCCACCAAACTAGGAATTAAATCAAAGCGACGCTGATATTGAGTTTCTACCTGAGCCCACTGACCATCAATGGCTTCGTTTTGTTTTACAAACGAGTTATAGCCACTCCAGGCATAAATAACTACCACTGCAACGACTGCTAAAGCTACCCACCAAGATTTATTCATATGGGTTTATTCTAACAAAAAAAGCCGTTCCCATAAATAACATGGAAACGGCTTCGGAGATTATTATTTCAACTTCAAGTTTGAAGGTTGGGAAAGACTGACTGTGGCTTCCGCCGAAGACAGCGCAATACCTTCCTTAGTGCGAGCAAAAAGATAAGCAGGCACCATGTCCGCCCTTGAAGAAAGTTCTCCCCACCAAGGATATTTCTTACGGAGAAGATTCTCCCCGCTCAAAACCACCTGGCGCACTTCGTGATTCACCCCGTGCTTAGTTCTTTGAAACGAGATGAATTCCCACTGACGCAGATTATTGCCAATTAAGAAGCCAACTCGATTGGCCATAATCATTGGGTATTGAGCAAGATACCGACTACCCACAACCCCCGACCAGCTCTTTTCCCGATACAAATCCAGATTGTCACCATGCAACTCATCAATATCTTCCTGAACATCTGCCGGAGCCGGCTTGTCATATTTGTAAGCTCCCAGCAGAGGCGTAACCAGTGTTCGGAAATGAGTAGACAGAGTGTGACGCTGAATGTCGCGCCACCCCCGGAAACTCATGATCCCGTGAAACACACCAGCAACAAATTCAAAATGATTCGGAAGTTTGTCGAACGGTTTGCGAATATTGTCCATGGTATTTAAGAAAGCAATACTCTGGAACAAATTATGACTATTCTCAAAACCTTCAGTCATCTTGAATGTACCCTGAAGAATTTTTTGAGCATCCTCATCGGACGGACCCACCCAGGAAAACAAGGAGCTGACACCTGAGGGAGCATCTTTGAAGCTTTGAATATCCAGATAGTTCCAGGCAGTTCTGATCCAGGGAGAAATATCCATATGACGCAGGAATTGTGCGCCGCCAAGTTTATCCGCCTCTTCCATAATCAAATCGGCTACGGCGATATTCTCGGGCGTGGCATCCAAAATCATATGTTTGATCATTTCCGGCAATTCTTCTCCACTCACCGAAACGCCGAGCGAGGTAAGTGTGGCAGATGGCAACAGATTGCCGTACACATCACACAACTCACCAAACACAGCGCCCTCCATTTCCTTATCATCAACAACACCTTTG
>CAZHWX010000049.1:0-3708 GCA_964536045.1 uncultured Candidatus Saccharibacteria bacterium | reverse complement strand
TTCGATCCGTAGAAACTTCTAAGTCTTGTGGTACATAAATTTTGGGCGAAAAAGCTAAATCTTTAAATTCAGTTCTAGCATCTACATCGGTAATAGACTTACCCATAGGAAAACCGAAAATTTCCAAAGCGGTATTGGCTGGCCCGCCACCCAAAAGCACCGCATCTGCCTTATTCCAAAAGTTTTTAATCACTCCCAACTTATCCGAAATCTTAGCTCCCCCAACTATTAAAACCACCGGCTTTTTTGGCGCCTTCATTATTCCACTCAAATTTTTAATCTCTTCCGCAAAATTTAAACCAGCAAAAGATGGTAAAAAATTAGGAACTAGTGATAAAGAAGCGTGAGCCCGATGAGAACCGGAAAAAGCTTCATTTATATAAAAATCTCCCAAACTAGATAGTTGCTTAGCAAAATTAGAATCGTTTTCTGTTTCTTCTTTGTAAAATCTTATATTCTCCAAAAGAAAAACTTTAGCTCCTTCAAAATCACTTCTATTTAACTCAAATATGTTTTTTTCTAAAAATAAAACCTTAGTCTTTAATTCATGCTCAAAAACTTTAGCAAATTTTTTTAGCGATAAATTACTATCCGGTTTTTCTGGCTGACCACGATGATCTATTAAAATTACCTTAACCCCAGCATTAACTAATAATTCTACAGTAGGTAAAACTGATTTAAATCTAAAATTAGAACTAGAATCCTTAGGATCTGCATTTATACCCAACCGTACCAAAGCCGTCTTACCCGCATATTTTTTAGCCGTCTTAGAATCTATAATTTTCATCGTCCGCCCTATTATATAGTTTTAATAATATAAGTTAAAATATAATCTCATGGAACTAAAAAGTCTCGTAGTCCTAGGGGCCGGTTTTGGCGGACTTTCAGCAGCTAAAGCCTTAGCCAAAAAAACTAAGGGGCAATACCGAGTAACCCTAATAGATAGGAATCCAAAACAAATCTTTACCCCTACTCTCCCCGATTTAGAAATAGAGGGGGTAGACCTAAAAATAATTGCTCAAAAACACGGCTTTGATTTTCAGGTAAACGAAATTATTGGGCTAGATATACAAAATAAAATTATCCGACTCACCGATCGGAATATTACTTACGACGGTTTAGTTTTAGCGCTTGGAATGGAAACCGAATACTTTAATATTCCCGGAATTAAAGAAAATTCTATCTCTTTAAAATCCAATCTAGACGCGGAAAAAATACAGGAAAAAATTAAAAACTTCCAAGGTTCGGAAAAAATAATTATTATCGGTGCCGGCCCAACTGGTGTGGAGTTAGCTGGTACTTTATTTAAAAAAGGAAAAATTACCCTAGTAGAAAAAGGATCAACTATCTTATCTAGTTTTTCAGAAAAACTACAAGATATAGCCACCAAAAGACTAATTAAAAATGGCGTAGAAATAATTACAAATTGCGGAGCTATCAAAGCTACCGTGGACACCATTACCCTAGAAGCTTGTGGAGACACTAAATTTGATTTGTTGGTGTGGGCAGCGGGCGTGAAAGGCCCTTCTACATATCAAAACTCTGGAATAGATTTAGACCCTCGCGGACGCGCCCTAGTAGAGAGAGATTTACGAATAAATAATTTGGTTTTTGCTATTGGCGACGGCATGACTTTTCGTGCTGGTCGGTGCCCTACCGGAGTTAGACCCGCTATCGTGCAAGGTAAGTTGGCCGCCAAAAATTTATTGGCCAGCTTAAACAATAAAAAAACTAAAGAATATTCTTGCCGAAGTTATCCTTATATCTTGCCCATTGGCCGTTTTTGGGCCGCTATTCAACTTGGCAATTTTGTCTTAACCGGACTCTTACCTCGTTTACTCCAAAAAATTATCCACCAACATTATTTAAAATCCGAATCTCAATAGACAAAAATAAAATCCCCGCACCTATCAGGTGTGGGGATTTGTTATTTTCTGCTGCAAAATACGGAGCAGATGAAGATGACTCGGAAAAAAATCTGACATAGTCTGAATTCTTTCTAGGGTAAAATAATCTACCTGTTCGCCACCATCCCCAAACGCATTTATCTTTGGCGCTTCGGACTTGGTAATCATAAAGAAGAATAGTTTGTGATCTACTTTTTCTTCGTCATGAATTTTTTCCAGTTCGAAAAAATCTACCTCGATGCCGGTTTCTTGAAGTAATTCCCGCCAGGCACAGTCTTCGGGACTCTCACTTCCTTCGCCGTGACCCCCAGGAAACTTCCAATAAGAAGGGACCTTATAAAAATCCCTAACTAGTGGAATACCCTTAGGAGTTACTACCGCGATTACCGAATAGATATTATTGAACCGACCGCGATTCATTTATTACTCTCCTTTCTCATCCTTAACCCTTTAAAGGTGTAATACCAGGTTAAAAAACAAACCATAATTACAAACGAAACAGGATTTAGGATAGACATAGCTAAGTCTCCGGTAGAAATTCCATACACGGCCCAAAACAAATTGGAAACCATTAAGGAAATCGCATAGCTTGGCTCAATCGAACCAATCTTACCAATTCGTGATAAATTACGAGCTTGGCCAATAATTGGAACCACCACCAAAGCTGCTCCGAAGAAAAAGAATAATTGACGATCGTGCGATTTTTCTAAAACTACCATTATTAGAATCAATAGTGGAAAGATAAGAGAAGCCAAACGATCTAAGGGTTGGAAACGTTCAAATTTATAAAACGCAATTACCACCATTAGATATGGAATAAATAAAAGTCCATTAAAAATATTGGCTATCCTTCCTTCCAAGATTCCGTAAACCAACAGCATTCCAGAATAACTCGTGGAATAGACAAATAAACTTGCAAATAACGGTTGCCCCGAACGATTTTTCCAAATTACTGAACTCTGTTTAAACAGCGACCAGCCCTGGAAAATAGTTAAGAAGATAGTACCGACAAAACTCACCGTAGCCGGATTCCAACCAAAATTTACAAATTCTACAGTTCTTGAAAATAAATTTTCCAAGAGACGCTCCTTCTTTTATTAAGTTTTTAAGAATAAATTGATTATTTTTTCTGCTTCATATAATACTATTATTTTATTAAAACGTCAACGACTGAGCGGAAGTGACCGAACGCGAGTGAAAAAATACTAATTTATATAAAAACAAAAAATCCCCGTTTTAAGGAGATTTCTTGATAAGACCGGCGTACCCTACTCTCCCAGTCGCCGAAGCAACAAGTACCATCAGGTTATAGCGGTTTCACTTCTGTGTTCGGAATGGGAACAGGTGGGTCACGCTGTAATGAAACACCAATCAGCGAGTAATATATCATAACTTATTTGCAATTGCAAGCGATGCACACGTCCACTTTTTAACGGAACGCGCGCTTAACCGATTAGTACTCCTCGACTGAAACCCTTACGGGCCTTACATCTAGAGCCTATCAACCTAGTAATCTTCTAGGGGTTAATGATGCCTAATCTTGGGAGAGGCTTCGTGCTTAGATGCTTTCAGCACTTATCCCGTCCGAACATAGCTACCTGGCAATTCAGTTGATACCAAAGCCAGTAGACCAGAGGTTCGTTCATCTCGGTCCTCTCGTACTAGAGACGACTTCCCTCAAGCATCTACGCCGGCAGCAGATAGAGACCAACCTGTCTCACGACGGTTTGAACCCAGCTCACGTATCACTTTAAACGGCGAACAGCCGTACCCTTGGGACCTTCTCCAGCCCCGGGATGTG
>CAZHWX010000048.1:2170-3743 GCA_964536045.1 uncultured Candidatus Saccharibacteria bacterium | reverse complement strand
GGTTATCGGGTTTTTACTAATAAGCGGACCTTGGTAAATCTGCCAACCGAAGAATTTATTGTTTATTGCTACCACTATATAAGAGAGGACCAAGAAGATTTATTTGGTTTTCTAGATACTGAATCTTTACGTTTGTTTGAACTCTTAAATACGGTGAGCGGAGTGGGTCCGAAAACCGCTTTAGGAGTTTTGGATTTGGAATCGGTGCCAAATATTTTGGCGGCGATTTTAGAAAAGCGGGCGGACATTTTGTCGCGCGCCTCCGGTATTGGAAAGAAAAGTGCGGAGCGAATTATTTTAGAATTACAGGCTAAGATCGCGTTGGTCGGTAGTGAAACCTTAATGAAAACTGCAGATGAGAATTTGGAAGTGGAAGAAGTATTGGTAAGTTTGGGTTATCCGCGGGTACGAGCTAGGGGAGCGGTGCAAAATTTACCAAAAGATTTAAAAAATATGGAAGAGCGTTTACGTCGAGCCCTTCAAGATTTAGGTAGATAAATGAAAAAACTTTTTTCTATATATCATTTTTTGTGGGCTTGGGTTGGTTCCATTATTTACGGACACCCTAGTCGTAAAATTACTTTAATTGGAGTGACTGGTACTAAGGGTAAGTCCACTACCGTAGAACTAATTGGGTATCTATTAAAAGAAAACGGTTTTAAGGTGGCTACCTTGGGTAGCGCGGCAAAAAGAATTGGAGATCAAATTTTTCCAGGGCCGAAAAACACCATGCCGGGACGTAGTCAGATTCAAAAGTTTTTAAAGGAGGCGGTGTTGGCTAATTGTACGCACGCGGTAATTGAGGTTAGTTCTCAGGGGGTAGAACAATATAGAGATAGATTTCTAGATTGGGATGTTGGGGTATTTTTAAATATTTCTCCAGAGCACGTAGAGGCTCACGGATCGTTTGAAAATTATAAAGCGGCTAAATTACAGTTTTTTAAGACCGTAACCAAATCTAAAAAGCCTAAAAAATATTTAGTGGTAAATATGGAAGATTCGGCGAAAGGAGAATTTAGAAATCAGGCTGGGGTGGGTGTGGAGGCGGTAGATTTTTATCCTAATAAGTTTGCTCTCGAACATCAGGGTTGGAAGGGTAATTGGATTGGTACCGGATTTAATTTGTGGAATGCGGCCGCGGCGGAAAGTGTTGGAAAGATTTTTAGTTTGAAAAATTTAGAAACGCTAAAAGATTTTCCGGGAGTACGAGGTCGGTTTGAGATTGTGCAAAAGGAACCATTTTTTGTGGTGGTGGATTATGCCCATACACCCAACTCGTTAGAGGCACTATATAAAGAAGTAAAAGAAAATTGGTTAAAGCCCGGTGGAAAAATAATCGGAGTGTTGGGTTCGGCAGCGGGAGGTAGAGATGTTTGGAAAAGACCGGAGATGGGTAAAATTGCCGCCAAGTTTTGTGAGCTCGCAATTATTACTAACGAAGATCCATTCGAAGAAGATCCAGAATCAATTATGGAGCAGGTGGCCGGAGGCTGTGTAATTGGCGAAGGAAATTCTTTAAAAGAAATTAGAAAAATTTTGGATCGTAGGGAAGCTATTAAATCTGCGCTATCTT
>CAZHWX010000048.1:0-2070 GCA_964536045.1 uncultured Candidatus Saccharibacteria bacterium | reverse complement strand
TATAGCACTTATTGTAAAAAAGTCAAATAATGCAATAAAAGGTCTATTTAGTCAACAGTTTATAATCAATATATATGAAGCTTTCTTTTTATGGGGCGGCCCAGGAGGTAACGGGTTCTAACTATTTGTTGGAGTCAGGGGGAGAAAAAATTTTGATAGATTGTGGATTACACCAAGGGGGTAGTTTTTGCGAGGAGCATAATTTTGAACCATTTGGTTTTAATCCCAAAGAAATAAAGGCGGTAGTGGTAACTCATGCTCACATTGACCACATTGGACGCTTACCACAACTCGTAGATCAAGGTTTTACGGGAACAATTTTTTCTACGCCACCAACTCGAGATGAGGCGGAATTATTATTGTTGGATTCGGAACACATTTTAAATCAGGAAGCAGAGCGACATGGTAAGCCTATGATTTATGGAGTAGAGGATGTGGTGCAGGCACGTAAGCAGTGGCAAATTCATCCATATCATCAACCATTTAGTATTGGCCCATTTAAAGTAGAATTTTTTGATGCAGGACACGTCTTGGGTTCGGCGTTTGTAAAGATTGAGGCGGAAGGTAAGAGTGTGATTTTTAGTGGTGACTTAGGAAATAATCCTGCGCCTTTTATTAACCCAACCGAAGATCCAAGTGGAGGAACTGTAGCAATTATTGAATCTACGTATGGTGGACGAATTCATAAACAAGGTGATATTCGTAGACAAGCTTTAAAGACTTTAATTACGGAAACTGTAAATCGGGGAGGGACGGTGATGATCCCGGCTTTTGCTTTAGAAAGAATTCAAGAAATTATTTTTGAGCTTAATAATTTAATTGAGTCTGGCGAGTTGCCGAGGGTGCCAGTGTTTGTAGACAGTCCGTTAGCTATTAGATTAACGGCGGTATATCAAAAATATTCCAGCGAGAAAGATTATTTTAATAAGGCTGCAACCGAGCGAATGCGAGGCGGAGATGCAATTTTTGATTTTCCTGGGCTTCGCTTAACTTTAACTACTCAGCAATCTAAAGAAATAAATTCGGTAACTGGTCCTAAGGTAATTATCGCGGGTGCGGGTATGTCACAGGGTGGGCGCATTATGCATCACGAACTCCGATATTTATCCGATCCAAATAGCGCAATTTTGTTTGTGGGTTATCAGGCACGCGGTTCTTTGGGTCGGCGGTTAATAGATGGGGAGCCAATGGTAAGAATTATGGGGGAGCACGTTCCAGTGCGGTGCACGGTAAAGGCAATTGGTGGATATTCCGCACACGCGGATCAACCCCAACTTGTGAAGTGGCTTCGGGATATGGAGCAGAAACCACAAAAAGTTTTTATTACGCACGGTGAAGTAGAAGAGGCTCAGGCTTTGGCGGACAAGGTTAAAACAGAATTAAATTTGGATTGTCACATTCCGGAGCGAGGAGAAAGCGTGGTAATATAGTTTGGTTAGTAATTAGAAAAAAATAAATGATTAATAAAAAACCTGCAGTGGCGAGTAAACCAAGAGTAAGTAAAAAGGTTCATCGTGGACCGAAATATAAAATTTGCGTGTCGGGTGCTGCCTCAACTGGGCATTGTCCAAAAGAAGCTTTTGTTTGGGCGGAAGCAATTGGGCGAGAAGTAGCGAAGCGCGGTTGTGTACTTTTAACTGGAGCCACTACGGGTATTCCATATTTCGCGGCGAAGGGGGCTAAGGCAGAAGGCGGAGAAGTAATTGGTTTTTCGCCAGCGGCATCGCGGGCGGCGCATGTTAAAACTTATCGTTTGCCGACCGATTTTCACGATATGATTTTTTATACGACCAGTGATTATGTAACTCGTGATTTATTATTGATGCGATTTTCGGATGGTATTGTAACGATCTGCGGACGTACTGGAACCTTAAATGAATTTACAATTGGTTTTGATGACGACACTCCGATGGCAGTAATGGAGGGTAGTGGTGGTACTGCAGATTTAATTCGAGATATTTTAGAAAAAGTTCATCAGAGTTCTGGTAGTTTATTTTACGAAAGTGATCCGGTGAAAGTGGTGGACGAGTTAATTCGACGGATAGACGAGAAAGAGGAAAAAGCTGGAGG
>CAZHWX010000047.1:1853-3918 GCA_964536045.1 uncultured Candidatus Saccharibacteria bacterium | reverse complement strand
GCGGGTGGCGAAACTGGCAGACGCACTACCTTGAGGTGGTAGCGCCCGCAAGGGCGTGCAGGTTCAAGTCCTGTCCCGCGCACATAATAAATAGGTTACAATTGGACTTATGGAACTTATTAAAAACTCCCTACCTAGAAATGTCATAGGTTTTTCTTTGTTTTTCTTATTAGCTTCCGCTTATGCCATTTGGTCAGCAGCCTTAGGTTCCGAACTTTGGAATATATTTTTCTTAATCCTTTTTTTCTTTGTGGCAGATTTATTTTTAGCCAATGAATTCTATTTTCGAGCTCGACCATTGAGTTATTTACTATTAGGTGCTGGCTCACTTAGTTCTTTATTACTACTTTTCGGAATTTTAAATCTTCTTTTGGAATAATGGATTTTTCAATTATCGGCCCAATTTTAATACTTATAGTTCTCATGATCGGCATTTTTATTATTCGCCGAGAAATTCGCGCGAGTCGCGAAGAAAAGCCAGCTGATGGTTCGCTTCAACTTTTACAAAGTCAGCTCCACGAAATAAACCGAACTCTAGATTCTAAACTTAGTGAATCCTCTCGTTCGATGGATAGTCGGATCGGGGAGTCAATGAAACTAGTGCGGGACGTTACGGAACGTTTAACTAAACTAGACGAAACCAATCGTCAGGTGGTTAGTTTTGCCGATCAACTCCGTTCCTTGCAGGATATTCTAAAAAATCCTAAACAGCGCGGTATTTTAGGGGAGTATTATTTAGAAACTTTATTAAAAAATGTTTTACCGCCGGGCAGTTACCAAATGCAATATCCTTTTCCCGATGGCACCATCGTGGATGCGGCAGTTTTTGTTAAGGACAAAATAATTCCAGTAGATTCTAAATTTTCTTTAGAAAACTATAACCGCCTAGCCGAAGAACAAAATCCGACAGAGCGGGATCGTTTAGAAAAAGTTTTTGTTAGTGATTTAAAAAATAGAATTACGGAAACAGCTAAATATATTCAACCAGAAAAGGGAACAACTGATTTTGCTTTTATGTTTATTCCACACGAAGCAATTTATTACGATTTACTAGTTAACAAAATCGGGGCCTTAAAAGAAGAAGATACGGAAAGTCTAATTCAACGGGCCGCCGGTAAATATAAGGTCATAATTGTTTCACCAACCTCCTTCTTGGCCTATCTCCAGACCGTTTTACAGGGCCTAAAAGCCATGCAGATCGAGGAAACCGCCAAAGATATAGTGAAGCGAGTAGATGAGCTGGGAAAGCATTTAAAGTCCTTTGAGGAATATCATCAAAAACTTGGTAACACCCTGGGTACTGCGGTAAATCACTATAACTCTGCTGGTAAGGAGTTTAAGAAGATAGACAAAGACGTAATGCGTATAACGGGCGCTGGTTTTGGTGCGAGTCCCGAAGTATTAAATGCTCCCGACGATGGAGAGTAGTGAGATAAGAAAAATAAAATTAGAACGGTTAGAAAAGCTCCGACCGTTATTTTCTTTTTTACCGTTTGTAAATTTCGTTTTAGTGGCTGGCTCCTTAGCATTTGGAAATCCCAAAGAAACATCTGACTTTGATGTAATTTTAGGTTGTAGAAAAAACCGTATTTGGACTGCCCGCGCTTTTGCTATGGTTGTTTTTAGCTTTCACGGAGTTCGTCGAACCTCTAAACAAAAAGGTGTCGAAGCTTCAGATAAAATTTGCCTAAATCACTTCGTTACTCCAAACAGTTATAGGTTACACGAAACACATAACGAATATTGGCAAAAGCTTTATCAAAATTTAATTCCGTTTGCGGGCGATAAACACGAAATAGAAAAATTTTTTATAGCTAACGAAAATTGGTCTAAAAAAGAGAGATCAGATTTTAATGTAAATCCCATTATCAGCGCACGTAAAAATCTTTTAGAATTTGTTTTGGCTGGCTTATTAGGGGATTGGTTAGAGGGTGTTTTAAAGTTTATTCAATTAAAAAAGATCAACACTAATCCACCCGACCCAAATCATAAACCGAGAATCATTATTAGTGATGAAGAATTAGAATTTCACCCGAACACCCTACGTATTGAAGAATATTTATTT
>CAZHWX010000047.1:0-1753 GCA_964536045.1 uncultured Candidatus Saccharibacteria bacterium | reverse complement strand
TTTTATGCTGCTATACTTTCAAATTTGAAACCGTCCAGATATTTTTTGAGAAGGCGAGGGTTAGTTATTCCAACCGGAATTGCAATCCTCAAATTACAAGAATTACAAAACAGTACGCTGTATTTTTCCGAAACCCTTTTAGCCTCTATTGAGCCACTGCAAAACTCGTGGCGACCGGAAATTGGCTCTCCGGATTTATATTTAGAGCTAGTGATCACCAATATCTCGCCGTGTTCATTTAACATCAGCCTTTGGTCTTTCATTTTAGCCTCCAATTATTTATGTGAACTGTCCGAATTTAAGAATAAAAACCAAAATAAGGCAAGGGGGCTTGCAATTTTCAAAGATATGTGCTACATTACCCGTGTTGAGTGTTTGCATTTCCTTATCTATAGAGTTAAATCCGTAGAAATCTAAGGAAATACCTTCAAACTGGTAAATTCCCCGCGCAAGCGGGGAATTTGCTTTATAAATTTCCGATTCCGGCTGGGTTAAAAAATGCGTAAGACTTGGGCAAGCGCCCCGGAGCGCTCATTTTTTAGCCCAGCGGAAAAGGGAACATATTCCTTTTAAAATTAGTCAAAAAGAGATAAAATACCCCCTGAGCGGATTGGTCGCGCACTCACTCAACAGCCTATTGGCCATATTGGAGGTCACCGCCATCCGCTCACTCCTTTGCCGAAAATAACCTTTTCGGCAGGGGAGTTTTATCGATTTTTATTACAATGTTTTCTTTTTTATCTAAATTAATACCAGATCAAAACTTAAACCGCCTAAAAGCGGCAGTTTTACTTATTAATGAGCGGGAAAGCGAGATAGAAAAACTTTCCGATGCTGAATTAAAAGAAACCTCTCTAAAACTAAAAGAGAAGGTCCAAAACTCTGGTGACAAACAAGCTGCTCTAGATGGAGTTTTACCAGAAGCTTTTGCTTTGGTTCGCGAAGCGGCTCGCCGAACTCTTAAACAACGTCATTTTGATGTGCAATTAATGGGCGGTTTGGTTTTACACCAAGGAAAAGTGGCCCAAATGTTTACCGGTGAAGGTAAAACTTTAGTAGCTACTCTACCAACCTATTTAAACGCTTTAGCAGGTGAGGGTGTGCACGTAATTACGGTTAACGACTATCTAGCACGTCGTGATGTGGGTTGGATGGGTCAGGTTTATGACGCACTAGGTTTAAAGGTTTCTTGTTTGGTGCACGACGCGGCCTATGCCTACGATCCAGAATTTCGTCCACAAGCTTCAGATGAAGAACGAGATGTAACCGGATCTTATAAAGTTGCTCAAGAATTTTTACGACCTATTAATCGTAAAGAAGCTTATGCCGCAGATATTACTTATGGAACCAATCACGAATTTGGTTTTGATTATTTGCGCGACAATTTGGCTTTAGAACTAGGTCAAAAAGTTCAGCGTCCACCAGCTTTCGCCATCATCGACGAAGTCGACTCCATTTTAATTGATGAGGCCCGCACCCCACTTATTATTTCCGCACCCGATGTGAAGTCGAGTGAATTTTATAAAATCTTTACTAGAGTTGTAGAAAAGTTAGAACCCGAAGTTGATTACACCGTAGATGAAAAATTAAAATCGGTTTCTCTAACCGATGAAGGTATTGAAAAGGTAGAGAAGCAGATGGGTTTGGATAATATATTTTCCTCCGAAAATAATCGGATGGTTCATTATTTACAAGAATCCTTAAAAGCTAAGGCACTATTTCGACGCGACAAAGAATATGTAGTTAAAAATAA
>CAZHWX010000046.1:0-3989 GCA_964536045.1 uncultured Candidatus Saccharibacteria bacterium | reverse complement strand
ATAACCCAGACTTGGGAATCCTATTCATCCGAATAGCATTAGCTGCAACCTTTATTAATGCGGGCTGGTTTAAAGTCTCTAATTTGGCCATGGTAGTAGATGGTATGGGTCAAGCCGGTATCCCTGCGTTTTTAGCCTATATAGTTTCCTACGGAGAACTTATCGGCGGTGTCGCTCTTTTAATTGGTATCTTTTCTCGTTATTTCGGAATCTTACTTTCGGTAATCATGGCTGTAGCTTTGTTTAAAGTGCACTTCGAAAATGGTTATAGCTTACAAAATGGTGGCTATGAATATGTTTTAGTTTTACTATTGGGCGCTCTCGCGATGGTAACCTTCGGTTCGGGTAAATATTCTCTCGCTGGGTGGTTGAAGAGAAGTAAATAGTATTTAGAAATAAAAAAAACACTTCCATTTCGGAGGTGTTTTTTTATTAAGTTTATCTTCGTCCCCTAAATCCACCCGAACCTGAACGACGAAATGGCGGACGGCGACCGCCTCCCCCACCACTGCGACGCATTGGACGGCGAGTATCACCAATTGGTTCAATTTTTACCTGAGGCATATCCTCTGGCAATTTAGAAAGTGGTAAGGTGCTACGAATTAAACGTTCAATACCGTAGACATCTCCCCGCTGATCTGGAGTAGCAAAAGAAATTGCTTTACCTACCGTGCCGGCTCGGCCAGTACGACCAATGCGGTGCACATAGTCTTCCGGATTTTCTGGTAAATCATAATTAATAACTAACTCAATATTTTTTACATCAATACCGCGAGCGGCAATATCCGTAGCTACCAAAATTCTATACTTACCATTTTTAAAACCCTCTAAGGCTTCTTTGCGCTGACTAAGAGTTCGCTCAGAGTGAATTTCGGCTGCGGTATGACCTAAGAAGCGAACGCTAGTCGCAATTTTACGAGCGCCGTGTTTAGTACGAGAGAAAACTAAAACGGAACCGCGATAGTCATAAAGAACCTTTTCCAAAAGTTTTGGCTTATCAATTTTTTGAACGAAATATAATTCTTGCTCAACGCGCTCGGCCGCAGTACCCTGCGGAGCAACCTCTACGCGTAATGGGAACTGCATATAACTTTTAGCTAAACCAACGATGTTCTCTGGCATAGTGGCAGAGAAAAGCATAGTCTGACGATCTTTCGGCACTGTATCTAAAATTCTTTTAAGTTGTGGAGCAAAACCCATATCTAACATTCGGTCGGCTTCATCCAAAACTAAAACGTTAGCCAAATTAAAATTAATAGTCCGACGTTCTAAGTGATCGATAATTCGGCCCGGAGTACCTATTACAATTTGTGGACTACGACGAATGGCGGAAATCTGTTTACCCATATTTTCTCCACCAATTAAAACGGCAGTACGAATACCTAATTTACTACCAATAGTTTTTAAAACTTCATCTACCTGCAAAGCTAACTCGCGAGTCGGTAAAACAATCAAGCCTAACTTACCAGCTAAACAGTGCTGGATCATTGGAATACCGAAGGCTAGGGTTTTGCCGGTACCGGTTTGAGCTACACCAATCATATCCTTACCTTCAATACCAGAAGGGATGCATTGGTGCTGAATTGGGGTTGGTTCGGTAAATTTAAGCGCATCTAAAACGCCCAATATATTGGGCGCTATGCCTAAACCACGAAAATCTGGATTACTCATCTAAAACGCACAATAACACTAACTTGCCAAATTAGCCAGTTTTTATCTAGATAAATAAAAAACACCCCCTAAATAGCAGGGGGTGGTGGAGCGGTCCGGGAGTTAACAAATGTAGACCATGGATCTCGGGATACCGGTCGAAGAATTGGCGTCATCGGCGAACTGGATGTGCCGCTGATAAGCATCCCGCTTATAGAGGTTCTTCACATTGAGGATCCGTTGGCCGTGAGCATAGGTCCTGGTCGTATTGATGTCGTGGTTCAAAGCAGTGAGCTGGAACGTCGTGCCGCCCGATAGGAATGTGATGGCGGACTTCATCGATGTGAAACGTTCGTCGGAGTTGAACACCGAGGTTTGCTGGCGGAACGCCGGACACACCTCCATTCCGATTGCTGCATCGAGCGGATACGCGACCTGCATATTGATCACCGGCGAATTCTGCTGGGTTTCATCGTGACCCGGCGGACTCGCGAAGACAACACTGACCATGAAGACACACAATGTAGCAAGAAACAAAAGTTGTTTCTTCATAGAACCCTCCATTTAGGAGTTAGGGAATTTGTTAACGCCCCTTATTAGGCGATACCTTAAAACGCAAAGGTACTCGGAATATTGTATCAAAATAATAAAAAATCCCGCAAGTGCGGGATTTGGATTACATTTTGAAGTGAATTTTTAGTAGTTCAATATTTTTCGGAAGTTTTCGGGTTTTAAACCGAAGCCAGCGAAAATATTTAACTGATGGGAAGGTAAAAATTGCGTCAGCGACAGCCAATAAATACTCCTTTCTTATTGTGGAGGGTTGATTATTTTCCTGAACTCTTCAAGAAAATCACCCACCGCTCCCTTGCCATCGATACGATGAGAACAACCGGCAGCCAAAAGAACTTTTTGAGTGTCGTCATCTCCGGAGAAGGCTATCATTGGATTCATAAATCCAGCCATCCGTATCTGTTTAATCAGGCCATCACTATACTGATTATTCAGTCGTCCATCCATAAAGATAGCTATGAAATCGTCAGTACGAGCAAGGAAGGATGTGTAGCCATCTACCAAATTTAAAGCCTGAACGACCTCAAATCCCTCTTTTTCAATATCTATTTTCAAAAGAGCTTGAAGGCTTTCATCGTCTTCAACGACTAAAATCTTTCCCTTGGACATTTTGAAATCTCCTAAAATGTTTGTGGTGTGTTGGAAAGTTACTAATTAAACTTAAACATAATATTTATAATTTGTCAAAAAATGAATAAAAACCTTTACCAATGTAGCTTTTTACAGTACTATTAGCCGGTTATGGCTCAAAATTCTAACGGTCAAGGCGACGTAGTCTTACGTTTTAATGAGGTTTCTTTCAATTTCGGCCACAATAAGCCGATTCTAAAAGAGGCTGATTTTTCGTTACGTAAAGGCGCCAAATTTACCCTAATGGGTCAAAATGGAGCCGGTAAGACTACCCTCTTTAAGTTAATTAATGGGGAAATAAAGCCAGAAGAGGGCGAAATTATTCGCGCCCCAAACATGACTATTGCCTCCGGCAAGCAGGTAATCCCCCGCGATCAACTTCCTCTTACCGTTAAAGAATTTTTTGAACAGGCTTTCCCCAATCAGAAAATTTATGATCTAGATCGCCGAATTGAAAAGATTTTAGAGGTAGTCCACCTACATGCTCCACTAGATAGGAAAATAAAAGATTTTTCTGGGGGTCAGCAGGCTCGCCTACTTTTATCTTTTGCTTTAATTCAAAACCCAGACTTATTACTTTTGGACGAGCCAACTAATAACTTAGACAAAGCGGGTATCGCCCACCTCACCGAATTTTTAATTGAATACCCCAAAACCTGTTTGGTTATTTCTCACGATGCCAACTTTTTGAATTCCTTTACTCACGGAGTTTTATATTTAGATTCCTTTACCAAAAAGATTGATTTATATGCTGGTAACTATTTAAAGGTAGTAGAAGAAATCACTCGTCGGATTGAGGCCGAACGTCGTTTGGCAGTGCGTCAGGAAAAAGAAATTGAACATCGTAAAGAGCAGGCTAACTTCTTTGCTCAAAAAGGTGGACACATGCGTGATGTGGCTCGTAAGATGCGCGAAAAAATTGAAGATATTGAAGCGGATAAGATTGAGGAACGCCAAGAAGACAAAACTATTCGCTCTTTTGCTATTCCCTGCCAAGATAATTTATCCGGCGAAATTGTAACTTTAACTTCGGTTTCCATAATGGAACACCACAAACCAACCGCCAAGAAAGTTAAAATCGTTTTGAAAAAGCGAGACAAACTTTTAATCTCCGGTCCAAACGGCATTGGTAAGAG
>CAZHWX010000045.1:0-3993 GCA_964536045.1 uncultured Candidatus Saccharibacteria bacterium | reverse complement strand
GGAACTGACGGAACATTAGCATATCCAAGATGACCGTGATCCAGTCTGTAATATACATCTTCAGCAATCACCTTTTTTGCATTTACTGATAAGGACACCCAATTACTGATTTGTGGAAAACCACCCGGACCAATAAGAGGTAGACCACATCCTCGACATATCTGATTACAATAAGCCACCGGGCCACCACAATTGGTGCAGCGAGAACCACTACAACCTACAGAATCATCTGGAATTTGAGCAGCAAATATGAAACTATTTCCAATTTGAAATATTTTAAACTCTTCCAATAGTTTTTTTGAGAAAGTCTTCATAACTCCCCTCTTTTTAATTTAATTAATATGTTAGTTAGGAAGACTACCCGTTTTAAGAAATTCTTGCAGAATATTTCCCATATCTTCCTGTCCTCCACACCGACAAGAAATTCGTTGTGCGTTTTTGTGCCCCAATTCGGAAATCAATCCTTCTTTAGCAAATATATTGCAACTGCACAAAACATACGTAACTTTTTCCGGAGGTAATTCTTTTGTTGCTAATTTGGCAGCCTCTTCGGAGCCATTCACACCAATGTATATAAAAACATGGTCCAGCTTTGAAATACTTTCCTGTAAAATCTTCCAGGAATTTTTTATTTCATTTTTTACAATCTCTACTCCTTCATCAAAATTTTTCTTTGATTCAAGGCCTTGATAGGCAGCAAATTCCGCACCTGTTGAGTTTTGCAAAACAAGCGCCTCATTTTCACCATTAATATTCCAACCAGGAAGTGCTCCGTGGATGGCATTATAAGAAACCATGGCTATTTTCATAACTAACTCCTTAAATTATTTAGTTAATATGTTAATTAATACTGCTTGTGACGGTACAATTTAAGTTACAAATTGTCAATAAAACTACTCAATTTGATCATATGAGTTATAGGTATAATCTAAATATATGATTAATGATCTAAAAAATTGGCGAACTTATTTA
This sequence comes from uncultured Candidatus Saccharibacteria bacterium, assembly GCA_964536045.1. GTDB lineage: Bacteria > Patescibacteriota > Minisyncoccia > UBA6257 > GWB1-50-10 > CAZHWX01. Next base: position 3,021 of record CAZHWX010000045.1, on the reverse strand, counting down.
AAAATAGCTTTTGCACTCGCACTTTTATATTTTGCATTTTATGGCCCCGGAGGAGTAAGTAAACAAGATATTAAGAATGGCAATCCAATAATAGTATTGGGAGATTATAGAGACGCAGAATACACAATAAATGGACAAAAAATAAAACTATCTAAAGGAGTAGCGGAAACAGAAATAGCTCCGGGATCTGCTTCCAAACTTATAACTAGATATTTTGGAAACGAACTTAGAGTAGACCTTGATGGAGACGGTTCTAAAGATGCAGTTTTTATCCTAACTCAAGAAACTGGCGGGAGTGGATTATTTTACTATGCGGTCGCTGCCCTCTATAAAGACGGATACTTTACCGGTTCGGATGGTTACCTCTTAGGTGACCGAATAGCCCCACAAACCACTGAGATGAGTCGAAATCCAAAACATAAGAATGTGGTAGTAGTTAATTATGCAGAACGTGCTCCCGGCGAACCAATGACTACCCAACCCTCGATTGGTAAAAGTGCTTACTTGAAGCTCGACCCTGCAACTATGCAGTGGGGCGTGGTAGAACCTAATTTTGAGGGTGAATCTAGATAGAAAATTTATTTTTATTAAAATAAGTTTATGAACAAAATAATAACTTTATCAGTAATACTAGTTCTATTAATTGCTGGTTATTTTCTCTTTATAGATTCCAAAAAAATTGAGACTCAATATACCAAATATACCAGCCCAGAAATTGGTTTAGAGTTTGATTACCCAACTGGATATGTATTAGACGAAAGAATGCCGGTAGATTTAGGCACTGGATTAATAAAGGTAATTATTTTGGAGCGCTCCGAAGATAAATCTAAAGAACCTCCAGTAAATAGCGAGGGAGCACCAACTATCACTATCTCAGTTTTTGAAAACAATAAAAAACAATTCTCAGGAGTTTGGGCGGAGGAAAATATTCAATACAGCAATATAAATCTTAAACAGGGTGATATTAAAGAAATGGTAGTTGGTGGAGCTAATGCCATCCAATATATGGCGGATGGTTTATACGCTTCTAATAACGCGGTGGTAGCTCATGGAGATAATATCTACGTAATAACTGGTCAGTTTATAGATCAAAATTCAGATTTACAAAAAGACTTTCAGCCGATTCTAAATTCTATTAAATTTATTCCCAAGCCGGGACAAGAATAAATAACCAAATAAAAACCCGCGGAAATCGCGGGTTTTTAGATCTTATAATTTGTTTAAGTCGTGACGGATTTCTCCAGAGGCGGTCTTAATTCCAATATCGTTAGATAATTTCTTTCTGCGTAGATTTAAGGTATTAAAATCCTCTTCAGTTAAATCTCCATCCGGATTCCAAACTAAGGTTATTAACCCCTCTTTACTAGTTCTATTTAAAGCAAATAAATCTTCGTAAAGTTTAGGTAATAATTCCTTAGCTTTTTCTCTACCTTCAATTTCGAAAACCTTTTCCGCTTCATCAAAGAGACTACTTAAGCTTTCAAAAGCTTCTTTTTTAGAAGGACTAGTTTCCTGAGGTGGTAAATTAATTTTTTCGGACATATGCAGTGATTATACTCTCTTTTACAACAACTCCCCTAATAACTCTTCTACTCCGGTTTTTTCTTCCGCGGAATACTGAATAATTTTGTGATCACCTACTGCATTTTTAATATCCTGCATCTGCCGGCCATAATCTTTGCGTTTTAATTTATCTATCTTATTGGCAACCACCACCACTTCCTTGTGGTGATCTTCTAAAGTTTTTAACATTTCTAAATCGTCTTTGGTTAAACCAATATTGGCATCGATTATTAAAACTATTTTCTTTTGGTTATAAGGTGAGTTGAAAAAATACCAGTTAACCATCGCCCAAAGTTCTTCGCGCACCGTATTAGAAAGCTTGGCAAAGCCGTAGCCCGGCAAATCCACAAAATAAATAGACTCATTAATTAAAAATAAATTTATAAGTTGAGTACGTCCGGGGAAAGCACTGGTGCGGGCCAAACTATTTTGATTAACCAAAGAATTAATCACGCTAGACTTACCCACATTAGAACGACCAATAAAAGCTACTTGCGGAATGCCATCTTCAAAAATAGGATCATCCCCCGGTACACTTTTTATAAATTTAGCAGAATTAATTTTCATGATTTTTATTGTTAGTAATAGAATTTCCAGCTACAAAACCGGTGGTCCAACAAAGCTGAAGACTATACCCACCAGATGGGCGGTCAATGTTTAATATATCACCAACTAGATAAAGATTTGGGAAAATACGGGAACGCATAGTCTTAAAGTCCACCTCATCTAAAACTACCCCACCACTACTTACAATCGCTTTATTAGCCCCTAAAAGACCCTTAACCTCCATAGGAACACCTTTTAATAAACCAATTAAGCGTAACCGCTCCTCTCTCGTTATGCTATTACACTGAACTTCTGGATTAATGCGAGACAGCTCCACTACAACCGGAGTGATTGCGGAAGGAATTAAATTAGACAAAGCGTTTCTAAACTTCTTCTTATCATGCTCTTTAAATAGTTCTTGAAGTTTGGTGTTTAATTTTCCATTGTCTTCGTTTGGTAAAAGATCTAAAGACAGTTGAACTGGACCATATTTTAAAAGCTCTCCGATGTCCTTACTCATATTTAAAATAGTTGGACCACTTAAGCCAACATGAGTAAATAAAATCTTACCCTTCACACTGCCCTGCTTCTCCTGATTTTGAAAAACCGAAATTTTTATATCCGACAAACTAACCCCTGCTAAGCGCTTAACCCAGGGATCCCTGATAGAAATTGGTACAAGAGATGGTGCAGGCATAACTACCTTATGACCAATATCTTTTAACCATTGAAACCCATCTCCAGTAGAGCCGGTTTCTGGTCGAGAGGTTCCGCCGGTTGCCACCACAATAGAGTTACCATAAATAACTTGTTTGTTTTTTAATTTAACTCCAATAAGTTCTTTATCTTTTTTAATAATTTCTACCACTGGAGAATTGGAAACTACCGAAACTTTATTTTTCTGCATCTCTT
>CAZHWX010000044.1:0-4009 GCA_964536045.1 uncultured Candidatus Saccharibacteria bacterium | reverse complement strand
CGAGTTAGAGCTACATAAAAAAGTTTACGTTCGTCTTCTAGTGGATCGCCACTTTCTTCGGCGCGCCAAATATCCGCGGGAAGCTTTAAAGAATTTGGTTTTTTACGACCACCCCAACGATTGTCTCCAACGTTAAATAAATAAACAGTTTCAAACTCTTGGCCTTTAGCACGATGCACGGTCATTAATCTAACTTTGCCGGGCGCTACATTACTACGAGGTTTGGTTTCTAACTCAAAACCGTTTTCTCTAAGAGTTCTTAAGTGTTCTAAGAATGTTCGAATAGTGGCGGTTGGATCGGTAACGGTTAGTTCTTTAGCCGCATTAAGTAGGGCTCGAGCTTTCTCTAACTCGCCTTCTGGGTCGGAATGACTTAAGAGTTCTCCTAAAAATCCGGACTCTCTAAAAGCCAAGGTGAGAGCTTCTGGCAGGCCGTGTTGTTTAGCAAAAGATTCCCAACCACTTATTTGATTGGCCCAATCGGTAAAAATTGGAAAGTCGCGTAAAGACTCTGCAAAATTTTTAGTGTGTAGTAGTTTATAAATATCTAGAGAACTAAAATCTTTAAAAGCAGAATGTACCGCTAACACTATTTTTTCTGGAGAACCAAAATTGGTAGCTAAATCTAATTGACGTAAGAAACGATTTACTTGTCTATCTTCTAAAACATTTTCTTCCGACTCTACTCGATGGGGTAAGCCACGCAAACGTAGGGCGCTAGAAATGTTTTTGCCATCTCGATTTTCTCTATATAAAACGGCAATTTCTTCAGCTTTTACGCCGTCTTTAATTTTTTGAACTATTTGATCTGCCAGCCAAGCAGTTTCTATTTCTGGATTAGTAAATTCGGAAAAGTTTATTTTATTACCAACACCTTTGTTTCCGGAAAGTTTTACCGATTCTGGATTAATGGTTCCGGCTAAGCCGTGTGCGCCATCTAAAATAGTTTGAGTGGAGCGATAGTTATTTTTTAAAGTTATTAATTTAGTACCGGAAAATTTAGTTTGGAAATATCGAAAGTTGTTTAAGGAAGCGCCTTGAAAGCGGAAGATGGCCTGTTTTTCGTCACCTACAATAAATAAGTTGGGGCTAGGATGGAAATCTAAAAGTAACTCTAAAACCCGATTTTGGGCCCAGTTGGTGTCTTGGTGTTCGTCGACTAAAACATACTGATATTTTTCCTGAAGGATTTGTAATAACTCTCCCCCATTTTCTAATTCTTTAAGTAACTCCAAAATCATGTCGGCAAAATCGTATTCTCGACGAGCGCGTAGTTTTTGCTGATATTCTTTATAAACTAAACCAAACTCTAAAAGTCGTTTAAGATTGGTTTCATCTTCAGCAACTTCACCTCGCACTTTTCCGACGTGAGCGCCTTTTGCGTGAATGCGGTCTGGTCTAGTTTCGGATTCCTGTAATTTTTTAGTTATTAATTCTTGAAATTTATCCGCCGTCCAACCTTCGCGTTTTACCGTATCTAAATTTCTTAAAACAGCGCGCAAATTATGAAGTGGGTCACCAAAAGGTCGGATTAAATCTAAGGGTAGTTCTTTAATTAAAGATTCTACGAGGCGGGCGCGATTAGTTTCGGAAATGGGCTTGAAACCAGCTAGACTCGGAAAATATTCTGGGTGACGGCCGATGGCGTCATTGGCAAAACCATGGAAGGTAGAAAGGTTAACGGAGTAAGCTGGCTCCCCAATAATATCGGCTAACCTACGACGCATAGTGGCGGTTCCAGCTTCGGTAAAGGTTAGGGCTAAAACGGCCTCTGGTGGGAGGTCAGTCTTCTTGAGTATGTTAGCTATCCTAAGGGTTAAAATCTGTGTTTTGCCGGTCCCAGGGCCAGCAATTACCATTACCGGACCATCAATAGAATCCACAGCTTCTTGCTGTTCTGGATTTAATTTGGAATACAATTCTTGAAATTTATCGGGGCTGGTCACGGGCTAATTTTAAACGTTTTTAAACTAAAAGAAACTTGTGTTGTCATTTTCAAAATATTCACATATGCGAATGTTTTGAAAATCAGAATCTAATTTTTTTCTTATAAATAAAAACCCCACACAATGTGTGGGGTGGTATTTTAATCCGGTGCTCGGATCATACATCCTCCGGAGAGTTTTCTTTTCCACCATCATTAGTGGAAAAAGGTTCGGTGTGTCAGTGAGCTCTTCAGAACTACTGCAGCACCTGGCGGCTGAGATTGTTTGCGCGATGCGCGGACGAGATCCATCGAGGCAGTGTCGAATTTGTCAGGGTATCACCCCTGGTAGTCGGCTTTCCTATCATGTTCCCTCCAATAGGATGTTCAAATGATTTTGACGGGTATTCCACGACTAAAATCACTTGAGGGTTATGTAAAAGATCGTCGAATGTGTCCCTTTATTGTGAAAGACACGGGTTAGACCAGATCAGGTCACCCGAACGACCGCAAACCGAAGTTTGCTTAAGTATTATACACGAATATATTTAAAAGTCAAGTTATACATAGAAGTGAATAAAAAATGACCCGCACATTGTGCGGGTCTGGATAAAAACTTGCCTTTTATTCTATTCCCAGAAAAAGGCTAAAACTCGTCGAGAAAAACAATCGGACCATCTCTGATCATGGCGGATTCCTCCTGGAACGATCGATTCGTATTGGCTTCCCCTCCTCTACCACTGTGGTAGGAGGGCGGATTGGCGGGTCATCAGGCCCGGCCGCCGGTCGCGATGATGCGGATCATCAATGCAGTATGGGCAGTGTGACGCTGTGTCCGGGTTTGCGCTTTGGGCGCTCCCCGAATGGCAGTTTTACCTGTCATCGGAACCTCCTTGGTATGGTTCGACTGATTGAGCGGGACAGACGTTTCTGCATACGCTTATCAGTCGAAGGGTTATGGAAAGGATCTGATGATCGCCCGAAGGCAATCTGTTTTCTCGAGCCGGATAAACCGGCAAGTCGCAGAATTGGAGCTTAGTGCCCCCGCGCGACTGCAAGTTGAATCTTGCCTGAGTATTATAGCATATAGATTTTAAAAGTCAAGCGGTATATAAAAACCCCTTATTTTACTGGTTTTTTTAGCTCAAACGCTAATATTCCATCCTGCTTAATACGTTCTTTATAACCCGGAAAAGACTCATACATTTTGGTGAGTTCTAGAATATTTTTTACCATTGGGTTAATAGACTTAACCGGATATTTTTTAACTAAGGCAGAAATAGTTTTAAATTTAGTAACTTTTATAATTTCTCGTTCAAACTTTTTACCCTCACAAGAAAAAATTAAATAATCCCCGTCTTTTATGCCTTCATACTTTCCCCCACCCGCACGAGTTTCAATGGTTTTTAATCCGCTTTTAATTACTTCAAAAATATCTTTATTTTCCGCACGAAAAGAAACAACCCATTTTTTAGTTTCTTGTGCTTTACCGCACCACGGACAAAACCAGGCGTTTCTTTTTGGAGCATCACCAATAGACCACCATTTTTTGCAGTGACCACAAGAAAAGTGAATCAGTATTTCTTTAGATGTTTTCATTTTTTAAATAGTCACTAATAATCTTTTTAGTAGTATTTGAAGAATTAAGTTTTTCCAAATCGGCGGATTTCTCCAAGTAATATATAGCCTCGCCCTCTTTTAAATCCAAACCAGTGGAAATTATGTTTTTAGAAACAAAAACATAATAATTTTCACTTTTATTAGATTTGGGATATTTGCCGAAAAAATTAACATTTTTAGGGTCTAGAATTAAACATAACTCTTCTTTTATTTCTCTAATCGCCCCCTCTAAAGGGGTTTCTCCATTTTCTATACTTCCACCAAAAAAAGAGATCATTCCTGGTTGGACTATATCCGGTTTATTATCTCTTTTCTGTAAAATTATTTGATTATTACAGTTCTCTAAAATTACAAAAGCAGAATCCATAAAATTTTATTTTTATAAAATATCCGTTTCCGTTAACTCCATTTCTAAAATTGTATCTGCTTCGCCAAATAAAAATTTACCCTTAAATTTCTTACCTT
>CAZHWX010000043.1:0-4098 GCA_964536045.1 uncultured Candidatus Saccharibacteria bacterium | reverse complement strand
GAAATATTAATTCGACCAGCGCGGGGACAAATAGATGATTTAATTCCTAGAATTAAAGAGAGGGTAGAAAAGAAGGAGAGGGTATTAATTACCACCTTAACTAAGCGGATGGCGGAGGACTTAACTACTTATTTAGAGGGTTTGAAGTTTAAGGTGGCTTACTTACATAGTGATGTTAAAACTTTGGATCGGATAAAAATTTTAACCAAGCTTCGCCGAGGGGAGTTTGATGTATTGGTTGGAGTAAATTTATTAAGAGAGGGTTTAGATTTGCCGGAGGTATCACTTGTGGCAATTCTAGATGCAGACAAAGAGGGTTTTTTGCGAAGTGAAACTTCTTTGGTGCAGACCATTGGTCGGGCAGCGCGTAATGCAGCTGGTTTTGTAGTTTTATATGCGGATCATATTACGGGCTCGATTGAGCGAGCAATGCGAGAAACTGATAGGCGTCGAATAAAGCAATTAGCTTATAACCGGGAACATGGGATTACACCTCGTACAGTGTTTAAAGAAATTAAGGATATTTTGCCGGTGGATGTGTTGGAATTAGAACTGAAGCCAATTGGTAAAAATCCTACGGCTATGAAGCGGTTATTATTAGATAAGGAAAAAGAAATGCGGGAGGCGGCTAAGAATTTAGATTTTGAATTAGCGACAGTGTTGCGAGATGAAATTAGAGAGTTAGAAAAGTTGGTAAAGAAAAAGAGTGGGGAATCAGTAGTTAGTGTAAAGAAAATAAAAAAACGCCCGTAATGGTATGGGCGTTTTGATGTTCAGAAAAAATATTGAACATACAGGGAGCCAACTTTCTCATTGTTTCGAGTAAGTAGTTCTGCTCCAAGCAGTATATTGCTCTCTATTTCTCCTCCAATGCTTCCACCGGTCCAGTAGAAAAATCCAGTAGTCGGATATCGCTTGCCGTTATAGAGAAGCGCAATCCGGATGGAATTTTCGAAATGGTATGCGACTTGCGAGAAAAAATTTACCTGCTGAGTCAGCAAGACATTTTCTTCTCCATATCGAATACGCAGATCGGCCTGAAATCGGTAGTTGTTACTGAGAAGGTCGTCGCTTAAGAGAAAGCGAATTTCTCCGGTGTAATCCATATTGTCTGCAAAACCGAGAGCTAGTCGAGCAGAAAAGTTTTTGGTTTGAGCCCCAATACCAGCCATGAAATTCGGCCGAGTTTCCGGATATTCCGAAAGTAGATAGGAATATTTGTGGTACTCGAAACTGCCGAACAAAAAATATTTTTCCTGACTAATGTATTTGACCAGTAGGGCACTGGCCGACGGCGCGAACCGAACCTCTCTCGTTGTGGGATGAAGAAAGCCGGTCGTTTTGAAGGTTGTCGACATATTCACCGGATATTGTGCAAATACCATCACGGATGAAACGACAAACAATAAAACAATTGTGAACTTGCGGGTCATAAGACCTCCTTAGTTAGTTATTCAATTGAAAATTTTGCTGTCGCTATTATAAAAGGTAATTATTTTTTTGTCAACTTAAACAAAACACCCGCCAAATAGGCGGGTGGTGTTAAGGTGGGATTTTTTGTTAGTAAGCGTGACGACGTGAGCTGTTGGAAGCCTCAGTTGTCTGCTCAACTATTGAGCCAATAGGTAGGTTTCGTCTCGTTGTGTCGATTCGTTGAGCACTTGGACTACTACTGATTTGGCCGGGACTCAACCGTCCTAGCTTAGCTATCACCGAATCAAGGGTGATGGCAAAAGCCTGGGTAGTTGTAGTAAAAGCCTGGGTAGTTGTAGTAAGAGCTATTTCTATGCGAGATGTGCGACCATTCAAACTATCAATTGCACTTTGAAACTCCTGTCGAGTTACAAAGTTGGAATTTGAATTGTTGGTTTGCGCTACTCGTGCGGAGACCAGGGTGGTTCCTGCAATGTTGGAACGAGTTGTTGTGGAGGAGCTTCTTATTTCAACCTTTTTTGTTGGTAGGGAAGCGCGTGAGGGGACTTTATGATAAGCCTCCATCCGGCGATCGTGATCTTTTAATCCAACTTCGATTCTGGTGTTGATTGCCAGACTCGAATCTATTTTCTCCTCGATTCGACGATCGTTTTCTTCTAAAACGTCGAGTCTTTCGTCGGTCCGTTCGAAACCCTCAGATACCGACTTAGCAACTTTGGTGCTGGAAGCAGACATCTCTTGGCGTAATTTTTCCACCTCCAATTCCAGCGGCGTTTTTTGCACGGCTTCGGCTTTGGTTGAATCGGTGAAAATATTAAAACCGTTAAAAAAATACACCAATGCAGCCACCACAATAAGAGTGGGAACTGCAATCAAAAGAGCTTTCACTGTTTTGGACATACAACCTCCTTATTAGTTAGAAATGTGAGTATTAAGTTGCAAAATTAACTGTAAAGATAATAAGTAATAAATCGTTTTTTGTCAAATTGACAAATATATATTTATACATTATAATCTCATTAGCTCAATAAAATAAACTATAACCATATAACTTAGGAGGGTCCCATGAGGCCATTTGTTTTGTTTCTTGTTCTGGTTGTTTTTGTACCGTTTTTGGTTTGGGGACAGTTTGCTGTCGTCTCTTCCAATAACGCAAACAGTCAGATCAACACCACTTTTTCGAGTGGGGATTCGGCGGGTAACTATGTTGGTTTTACCACCACTTCATCAAGTAGTGTTGGTAGTATGCTTCTCGTGAAGGCTATTCCACTGTCTATTTTGCCGGATTCGGTTCGCTTTTTTCATCGAACTCCGTTGTGGTCTACCGAACCGGTTAGGATAGCGGTGGCGGTCGACAGCTCTAATAACAAGTTAATTGCCAGCGGTTTTATCTACGCTTCTACTAAAGAAGACCGAACGACGGTCCCTTTTATGAGTAGGAGTTTGGGTGCAAACCAGGTAAACAATTTGTATATCGCGGTGTCGGCGATGAATTCGGATCCGCAAACTCTGGCAGTTATTTTTCGAGGAGTGGAGTTGTTTATCGGCGGTTCTTGGATGAGATATGACAGTGTGGGAGTTACGGGGGTGGCAGCTATTTCTGCGCCGGCTCTGCAATTTCCAACTAACAATTCTACCAAGGTAAATCTATCTACCACCTTCATTTGGTTTCCGGTAGTTGGAGCCACTGATTATAAAACAACTATTTGGATTGAAGGATATCCAAGCGCGGTTGTCTTGTATTCTGCTACCTCTCAAACCTCACCTTTTTCTTTGCCGCCGAACAAGATAGTTCAGTGGCAGGTAGTAGGAAGGGTAAACGGGGTAGATGGTCCGCCCAGTCCGCTTTGGACTTTTCAGACTGGCAGCACCCTCACCGGAATTCAAGATGGTATTGTGTCGCCTGATGTTTTTGGGTTGGCGCAGAATTATCCTAATCCATTTAATCCAACTACCACGATTAATTTTCACCTGGAAAGGGCGGGGTATACCGAACTTAAGGTGTATGATTTTCTTGGTCGGGAAATAAAAACTCTCGTTGCTGGAGAATTGTCGGCTGGGACACACGAAACACGATTTCAGGGAACATCTCTGGCGAGTGGAATTTATTTCTATCGACTCGCAAGTGGTGGTCAGACTCAGATTCGGCAAATGGTTTTACAGAAGTAGTTTAAAGAATCCCTTATGCAGATTGCATAGGGGATTTTTATTTGGTTTTTATATCATTGACAAAGTGTTTTTTATGTGCTAATATCTTTTGGTAATGAAATTTTTTGATTTCTCCAAAAAAATCTTTTTAGTGGCGATTTTCGTCTCTTTTTTGGCGCCATCGTTTACGGTTTTTGCGGCTGCACCAACTGTAACTGGTTTAGCTGCCAACTTTTCTACCAATTCTGTAACTCTTTCTTGGAACACTCCTTCGGATGCTAGTCTTTCTGAATTTGAAATTCGTTATATAGCGGGGTCTTTAAATGATGGTAATTTTAATTTCGGAACTTTAATTTCTAGTCCAACTCCAGAAGCTGGTACGACTCAAAATTTATCTGTTTCTAATTTAAATTCAGCCACTAGTTATACCTTTGGAGTTCGAGCTCGCAACTTTTTAGGTGAAGAGTCTTCGATTGTTTATGTGTCTGGTTCTACCACGGCGGGAGGTGGAGGGGG
>CAZHWX010000042.1:0-4111 GCA_964536045.1 uncultured Candidatus Saccharibacteria bacterium | reverse complement strand
TTTACCGACTCCCATCGGGCCTTCCACCACTACAAAATTACCTTTTCTACGCATAAAATCTCCTGTTTTTATGAAAAAATATGTTTACGAACTGGCGCTATTTTGTCTCTACAGACCAACATTGTCAATTTTCAACCATCTCAAAAAAATCGTATATACGAATTTTTTGAAAACGCTAAAAAATAAAAGCCCCAAGGGGCTTTTATTAATTCTTAAACTTTAAAATATATTCTTAGTCTACTATCTCAATACCCATATTCTTGGCACTGCCAGCAATAATCTTCATTGCCGCTTCAATATCTTCGGTGTTTAAGTCCACCATCTTCTTTTCCGCAATATCTCTAAGTTGAGCTTTAGTAACCTTACCAACCTTACCCTTGTGAGGTTCGGCGGCGCCCTTCTCAATACCAGCCGCTTTGCGGAGCAAAGCAGAAGAAGGCGAGGTTTTGAGTTTAAATTCAAAAGTCCTGTCTTCATAGATAGTGATTTCAGCTGGGATAATATCTCCCATCATAGCCTGAGTGGCCGCATTAAATTGCTGACAAAACTGCGCGATGTTTACACCGTGCTGACCAAGAGCCGGACCAACCGGCGGAGCTGGGTTAGCCTTACCGGCTTCCAACTGTAATTTGAGATAAGCTTTTACTGGTTTAGACATAATTATACTTTTTGTATTTGGAGAGAATCTAACTCTAACATAGTGTCTCGACCGAAGATTGGAATAAGAACTTTTATCTTACCGTGTTCCTCATCAACCTCGGAAACTTTTCCTTCCTGTTCTCGGAAGGGACCGTCCGTAATTCTTACCAGATCACCCACCCTCACGTCAACCTTGAACTTGGTCTCTCCTTGACCCATACGAGACAAGAGGGACTGAACTTCCTCTTCGGAAAGCGGAGTTGGGGTGGTATTATCCGAACCCACAAAACCGGTAACCCGCGGAGTATTTCGAACCACTGACCAAGAATCATGATCCAAAACCATATCCACAATCACATAACCTGGATATATCTTTTCTTCTAATTGATGGCGCTTTCCACCCTTCACTTTTATTTTTATTTCTTTCGGTACTACTACATTAAAAATCTTGTCGGACATCAATAAAGATTCCACGCGCTGTTTTAAGTAACGAGCCACCGCATCTTCATAACCAGAATAAGTATGGATCGCATACCAACGACGATCTCCACGAATTTCTATATTAGTCATAAATTAAGAAAGAATAACTTGCTCCAAAACTTTTAGGAAAGCGAAGTCAAAAGCACCGAGCAAGGCCGCCACGACCAAACTAAACAACACCACGAAAATGGTGTAACGAATAGTTTCTTGCTTGGATGGCCATTCCACCCGATGAATTTCCGCCTTAGTTTCCTGCCAAAAAAGAGCTATTTTAGAAGACATAACGGGTTTAAATTTAACACAAACCTAGCCTAAATGTCCAGGTTTTTAACGGTGGTAGCGTGAGCCTGAATAAAATTCTTACGAGGCTCTACCAATTCTCCCATTAAAATATCAAACATTTTGTCTGCCTCTTCTGCATCTTCTACCATTACCCGCTTTAAAACCCGATTCTGAGGGTCCATAGTAGTTTCCCAAAGTTGGTCTGGATTCATCTCTCCCAAACCTTTATAGCGCTGAATGCCGGCCTCCCCTTTCATTTCCTTTACGAGTTTATCCCGTTCTCCGTCCGAATAGGCATACCGCACATCCTTGCCCTTCTGGAGGCGAAATAGAGGCGGTTGAGCAATGTACAAAAATCCACCCGAAACCACCTGTGGAAAGTAGCGATAAAATAGGGTCAAAAGCAGGGTACGAATGTGAGCACCGTCCACGTCGGCATCAGACATTAAAATAATTTTGTGATAACGAAGCTTAGTAATATCAAATTGTTCCGCAATCGCAGTACCAAGCGCCACAACCAATGAGCGAACTTCTTTGTTGGCCAACATTTTATCAATGCGCGCCTTTTCCACGTTCAAGATTTTACCCTTTAACGGCAAAATAGCCTGAGTGCGTCGATCGCGTCCTTGTTTACAAGAACCTCCTGCAGAATCTCCCTCAACAATAAAGAGTTCGGATTCTTCTGCTTTACGCGAGGTGCAGTCTGCAAGTTTACCCGGCAAGGTTAAACCCTCTAACGCACCCTTACGTAAAACCGTATCTTTAGCCGCCTTGGCCGCTTTACGAGCCTTAGCTGCCAACATATTTTTCTCAATTATCTTGCGCGCATCTGCTGGATAACGCTCTAAGAAATCTTTTAATTCGTCTGCTACGGCTACTTCTACTGCCGGTCTAGCTTCTGGCGTACCTAAACGACCCTTAGTCTGACCTTCAAATTGTGGTTCGCGAATACGAATCGAAACCGCCGCCACTAATCCCTCACGAATATCTTCACCAGTTAAATTTTCTTCGGAATCCTTTAAATATCCTTCTTTGCGCGCCGCATCATTTAAGGTGCGAGTTAAAGCGGTACGGAAACCAGTTAAGTGCGTTCCACCATCCATCGTGTGGATATTATTTACGAAACTAATTTCTCGACTCTCTACCTCATCTAAATATAAGAATGCTGACTCAACCTCAATTTCTTCAACGGTTTTCTTTACATAAAAAACTTTATCGTGAATAGCTGGTGCCTCTCCCACCAAATAATCCACAAAACTCCGCAATCCCCCTTCAAAATAAAATCCATAACGAACCGGCTGACCCTCGCCTCGCGAATCCACAAACTCCATTCGAACTCCCGGAGTTAAATAAGCCTGCTGACGTAAACGTTCCATAATTTTACGAACGTCGTATTCTACAATCGGAAAAATTTCATTATCCGCCTGAAAAGTTATTTTAGTTCCAGTTCCTTCCGCCTTACCCACTTTCTTAACTGCATATTTAGGTACGCCTCGTGCGTATTCCTGCATAAATAAACTACCCTCGCGAGTAACTTCTGCCTTTAAGAAAACTGATAAAGCATTTACTACCGACACACCTACTCCGTGTAAACCTCCGGAAACTTTATAACCATCACCTCCGAATTTTCCACCCGCGTGTAAAACTGTTAAAGCAGTCTCCAAAGCAGACTTTTTAGTCTTTGGATGAATATCAGTTGGAATACCTCGGCCATCATCTATAACCGAAACTACATTTTCGGGTAAAAGTTCTACGGTGATATTTTTTGCATAACCAGCCATCGCTTCGTCGATGGAGTTATCTACTACCTCCCAAATCAAATGGTGTAAACCATCGACTCCAGTGGAGCCGATGTACATACCAGGACGCTTTCGAACTGGATCTAAACCTTCTAAAACTTGAATGTCTTTAGCACTATATGAAGATTGTTTCTTAGGTTCAGGCATTAATTAAATACCGCCTAATTATAGGCTAAAAAACGGTTTAAAACAAGCCAGAAAAACCCCACTATATCTGAGCTTTCGGCTTATAACGTCGATATACGTGATAAATCACCCAAGCGAGAATTGATAAGCCCAAAATCCACAAAAACCAATTCCCCACCACTGAAATATTCTCCGAATAAGAGACATACGCCTCACCCAAATACCAACCTAAAATACTCATCATAAAAGCCCGAATCATAGTTCCAAATAGTGCAGTTAAAGCAAAAGCTCTAATTGGATAACGAACTAGTCCGCAAGCCAAAGAAAGTAATACGTGCGGCACAATCGGTATAGTTCGCAAACCAAAAATAACTATTTCATCCCAATGACTATTAGTAAATTTAGCCTGCATCTTTTCCACATCCGCCCAAGATATTCCAAACCACTTACCCCAAGATTTTATAACCGACTCTCCACCTAGATAGGCCACCGAATAAACAACTAGAGAGCCCAAGGTTAAACCTAAAGAGCCCGGAATAACCACCAACCAGAAACTTTGTACTACCACCTCACTTAAAGTGGCAGTAACTGGTAAAAGAAAGAATCCAGCCGCCAAAAGAATAAAGGAGGATGGAATCGGAACTATTATTTCTTCAATAAACGAAACCAAAAAAACTCCCCACGCGCCATATTCTTGAATTAGTGGACTAACCCTCAATATAAATTCGTGAATTATGTCGGTAATGTTTGCGGATAGCATTGAGTTCTCTACTACTTAAAACATA
>CAZHWX010000041.1:0-4165 GCA_964536045.1 uncultured Candidatus Saccharibacteria bacterium | reverse complement strand
ATCAATTGGAGTAGAGCCAGCCGGCAAATCTAAAATATCGTTTTGGGGAGTAAGGACAAATATTCGGTCCTTAAAAAAATCTACTTTTAAAGACTGTACAAATTCTTCGTGGTTGGCAAAAGATTTCTGCCAGTTACGCAACTGTTCTACCCAGCGTAGTTCCGAATGTTTTTTTACTCCCTTCCAATTTTTTAGCTTTTTCTCATTTTGACGAACTTGTTGGTAAGCCCAGTGAGCCGCGATACCAAATTCTGCTTGTTCATGCATTTCCTTGGTTCGAATTTGAAATTCGGTAATCATATTGTTTTCACAAAACACCGTGGTGTGTAAACTGCGATAACCGTTTGGTTTTGGTCTAGCAATATAATCTTTAATACTTCCAGTAAGTGGTGGCCAAGTTTGGTGGATTATGCCGAAGGCGGCATAACAATCTTCTACTGTTTTAACAATCACCCGCAAAGCTACTAGGTCATAAACTTTAGTTACGTCCATGTCGTGCTTCAAAAGTTTTTTATACAAACTGGAATAACGCTTGGCGCGCGCATCCACCGCCAAAACTTGGATGCCCTGTTTCTTTAAAAGCATGGCGACCATCGGGCGTAAACGTTCTGCGTATATTAAACGTGCTTCGTAAGAATCTTTTAGGGTTTCTGTAATCCACTCATAACCATCTGGATGAGTGTAGGGTAGAGCTAGATCTTCTAATTCACCAGAAAGTTTTTGCATACCAAGTCGGTAGGCGAGTGGTGCATAAATTTCCGCTGTCTCCCAAGCTATTTTAGTTTGCCGTTCTGGAGATAAGGCTTTAATTGTTTGCATGTTGTGCAAACGATCTGCCAATTTAATAATGACCACGCGTAAATCTTTGGTAAAAGAAATTACGAATTTTCTTAAGCTCTCTGCTTCTTTGCGTTCCGGGGTGTAGCGCAAATCATCTAATTTGGTTAAGCCGTTTACGAGCAGGGTTACCTCTGCTCCAAACTTTTTTTCAATATCTTTTAGGGTAATTCCCGTATCTTCCACGGTGTCGTGGAGTAAGGCAGCGGCAATCGATTCTTCGTCTAACCCCCATTCTTTTACTGTTTCTGCCACCTTAAGAGGGTGATTTATATAGGGTTCTCCGCTCTCTCGCATGACTCCGTGGTGGGCTTGCTCTGCAAGGGCTAAAGCCTGACCTACCAAGCTGTCTTTGGGGTATAAAGCCCTTAGATCCATAAGTCCGAGTATATCACTTTTTAGAGCCTTTTAGGGTCTTGACTGGCCTTCGGTAGCTGGAATATATTTTATTAGCACTTGAGTATATTCAGTGCTAAAATAAACAATATGAAACTACAACCCCTTTCTAATAATGTGCTCGTCGAGCAAGCGAGCGAAGAAAAGGTCACCTCGTCCGGAATTGTTTTACCGGATAACGCCGATCGCAAAAAACAATCTCGCGGTACGGTGGTTGCTGTGGGCCCGGGTAAATTAAATGACGCTGGTTCTCGCTTACCCATGTCCGTTAAAGTTGGTGATTTAGTTCTGTTTAAAGAACCTTGGTCCGAAGATGGAAAATTTGAAGAAGCCGGTAAGAAATTTTGTTTGGTCGAAGAAAATGATATTCTCGGAATTCTCTAAAAAATAATTTAAAAAATAAAATGGCAAAACAAGTTCTATTTAACGACGAGGCACGAGCCGCCATGAAGAAGGGTATCGATATTTTGGCGGAAGCCGTCAAAATGACCCTTGGTCCACGCGGTCGTGCAGTAGTTATCGAAAAATCTTACGGTGCTCCGCAAGTTACTTTCGACGGCGTAACTGTTGCGAAAGAAATTGAGTTAGAAGGTAAGTACGAAAATCTTGGTGCAGAGTTTATTAAACAGGCCGCAGATAAAACAAACGACAATGTTGGCGATGGTACCACCACCTCCGTGGTTTTGGCACACGCCATGATCGACGAAGGTGAAAAAGTTATCAAAGAAAAAGGTTTCAACGTTATTCAACTCGCAGAAGAATTAAAGCGCGGTTCGGAAGCAGTTATTAAAGCTTTAGAAAATCAGCGGGAACTTATTAACGACAATAAAAAAGTAGAAGAGGTGGCCACTTTGTCCGCTAAGGATCCGCAAATTGGTAAGTTAATTGCCGAAGTCATGGCAAAAATTGGTCGGGAAGGTGTCGTCACGATTGATGATTCCAATACCTTGGCTAATTCCTACGAATTAGTAGAGGGTATGCAATTTGATCGCGGTTTTATCTCTCAGTACATGGTGACCAATCAGGAACGTATGGAATCCGCTTTAGAAGATCCTTACGTTTTAGTAACCGATAAGAAAATTTCTTCGATTCAAGAACTTTTGCCGATTTTAGAAAAGATGGTGCAAAGTGGTCGCAAGGAATTAGTAATTGTGGCAGAAGATTTAGATGGCGAAGCCTTAACCACTTTAGTGCTTAATAAATTGCGTGGCGTCTTTAATGTTCTAGCGATTAAAGCTCCGGGTTTTGGCGATCGTAAAAAAGAAATGTTGCAGGATTTAGCGATTGTGACTGGTGCTCAATTAATTTCTGATGATCTCGGCAAAAAAATGGAGGCCGTAACTTTGGAAGAATTAGGGCACGTGCATCGCGTAGTTTCTACCAAAGACTCCACTACTTTTGTGGGTGGTAAGGGTGATAAAAAAGAAATCGAAAAGCGCGTGGCTCAGTTACGAAATCAAATTAAAGAAATTGATTCCGAGTACGACAAAGAAAAACTCCAAGAGCGTTTGGGTAAATTGTCCGGTGGGGTCGCGGTAATTAAAGTTGGTGCCCCAACCGAATCCGCGCAGAAAGAATTAAAACAGCGCGTAGAAGATGCAGTCGCTGCCACTCGCGCCGCGATGGAAGAGGGTATTGTCCCGGGCGGAGGTGTTGCTTTGTTCAATGCTTTAATGGAAGTGGAAAAGGGTTGGGAAAATTCTAAGAGTGGTGTAGCGGCAATTTTAAAGCGCGCTTTAGAAGCTCCGATTACCGCCATTGCTTTAAATAGTGGGGAATCACCGAGCAAAGTAATTCAAGAATTAAGAAATAGAAAAGCCGGAGAAATTTGGCGTGGCTTTAATGCAATTAAAAATGAATTAGATGATTTAAAGTTGGCGGGTATTATTGATCCTCTAAAAGTTACGAAGACTGCTTTAACTAATGCCATCTCCGTTGCCTCCAATTATTTAATGATTGGTGCTGCAGTTTCCGAAATTCCAAAGAAGGACGAACCGGCTCATGACCACAGTCATGGCGGGGGAATGGGTTACTAATTACTAAAAGATTTAGCTCCGACTTTGGTCGGAGCTTTTTCTTTACAAGGCCCTATTTTCGGTTTAGTTTAGGGTTAGTTTTTTAACGCTCTAATAAACAATTATTTCTTATTAAAGGAGGTTTTATGCTTACTCACGAAGTAGTGGAAGCTGTTTCTTCGGAAATTGCGCGCGCTACGGTTAGCTATTCTTTTTCTGAAAGGGAAAAGGCTATATTGGTTCGTTTTTGCACCAATCACAACAAAAAAGTTTTTTTGATCCACTCTTTGCCGCAGGTGGTTATGTCCTCTCTGCTCGCAATGTATTCCAGGATCAAAAATCTTCGAGGTATCCGCGGCCACTTTGTGGATTCGTTGATGCCTTTAATATTGCTGGATATGTCGGATCATCCGCAGTTTCGGGTGGAAGGGACAGATGTAGATAAGCTTTCTAAAGTGGTGAAGGGAATGGAGTTGTATATCAAAGACAACAAACTCACCACTCTGGACGCTTTTTGCAATTTTGATCCCAAGCATCAGGAAATGTACGAAAAATTCCTTCGGGAATTTAACGTTGATCCGGAATTGGTGGAGCGGGTATGTTCCTCTCCTAAATTTCGATGGTTCAACTATCTGTTTCTGGACAAATATGGTCACAATTCCATCGCTCGCACCTCGCATCTCATTATCGGCATTGAGAATGTGTCTATTCTCACTGCCAAAAGTATTGAGTGGGCTCGCATCGCTTTCGGTGCTATCGAACTCAGTACGCGTTTTGTAGATGTGTCACGAGCTGAACTTTATCCGATCTGGGATGTTCTAAAAATCTACAATCCTGAACTGGCTTTAAGTGTCAGATCGGTAACGGAAAAATCCTTTGAACGATATTGTCAGCGGATGAATGGGTTGGTGGATTCT
>CAZHWX010000040.1:0-4244 GCA_964536045.1 uncultured Candidatus Saccharibacteria bacterium | reverse complement strand
CTGCTTCTGAAGTAGTTTCTGCAACTAAAGATGGCGGAGATACTGCTGGTTGGTACGAAGTTGGAAGTAGTTTGGCTCAGACTTGGTAATATTTAGAAAAATAAAAATCTCCACATTAATTGTGGAGATTTTTCTGTTATAATTAAACTCAATGATTAACCTTCCGGCTAGCAAATTGAAGGACATTCTTTTGCGTGCTGGGCTCGTGGACGAGGGTTTGTTTGAGCGCATCAAAACAGAGGCTGACCGCAAGCAACAAAGCTTTGCGGATTTACTTATTGCGCAGGGAATAATCAATAAAGATTATTTACATCTTTTAATTGCTCGGGCATTGGGGGTAGAGCGAGTTAATTTTTCCCTAGTTCATTTAGACGAAGATATTTTACGCCTACTTCCAGAAGAATTAGCTCGTCGCAAGCGAGCCATAGTTTTCCAGCGCGATCCAGGCACGGGACGTTTTCAGGTTGCGATGGAGGATCCGACAGATTTAGAAACGATTGATTTTTTGCAATTAAAATTAGGTGGTTCGGTAGAACCTTTTCTAGCAACCGAAGATGATTTAAACCAAGGATTTTCTTTATACGAACGAAAACAAACTCAGGATTTCAAAACTAGTTTAGATCAAAGTATTCGAGAGTCTTTGCGTGCGCAGGCTCGAGGGTCTGATGAGGAAGCGGCCAAAGATTTGCCGATTATGGCGATCGTGGACAACTTGTTGGCTTATGCCGCTTCGTCCCGCGCTTCCGATATTCACTTTGAAGTTTTAGAAGATGGAGTCATGGTACGTTATCGAGTGGACGGAATTCTCCATGAAATTATTCGGATGCCAAAAGAAATTCATCCGGCGGTAGTGGCGCGTATTAAAATTCTTTCGCAGTTACGCATCGACGAACATAGCAAACCGCAAGACGGTCGTTTTCGTCACAAGATTGGCGGAATGAATATAGACGTCCGTGTATCCGTCATTCCTACTTTTTATGGAGAGAAAATTGTGATGCGTTTGTTTACCGCTGCTCAGCGTCCGATTTCTATGGCGGATTTAGGATTAAATGAGAAATCGATTACTACCATGCAACAATCGATTGCTAAAACTTACGGCATGGTTTTGGTTTGTGGTCCAACTGGTTCTGGTAAAACCACCACCTTGTATTCGGTTTTAAATTTATTAAATCGTCCGGAGGTAAATATAATTACCATTGAAGATCCAGTGGAATACGATATGCGCTATGTAAACCAAATGCAGGTGAACGTGGCGGCTGGTATCACTTTTGCTTCGGGACTTAGATCAGTTCTTCGTCAGGACCCTAATATTATTATGGTTGGTGAAATCCGCGATGGAGAAACGGCCAACATTGCGATTCAAGCAGCCTTAACCGGTCACTTAGTTTTGTCTTCTGTTCACACTAACGATGCAGTTACGGCTATTCCACGTTTGGTAGATATGGGTGTTCCGCCATTTTTAGTATCTGCAGTTTTAAATGATGTTTTGGCTCAGCGCTTGGTGCGAAAAGTTTGTATTGAGTGTATCGAGTCTTATACGCCATCCGCCGATGTTTTAAATTTAATTCGTCGAGAGTTACAAGAAATTGGAGTCAATCCAGATTCGGTTCGATTAGCTAGTACTTTTTATCGGGGTCGGGGATGTAAGGCTTGTGGTGGTACCGGATTTAATGGGCGCTTAGGTATTTTCGAAATTTTAGCGGTTACCGAAGAAATTCGTAAACTTATAATTAGTCCGAATTTCAACTTAGATAATTTAAAGAAAGCGGCTCGAGCCGAAGGTATGGTCTCCATGTTTGAAGATGGTTTACGAAAAGTAGAAAAAGGATTAACCACCATCGAAGAGGTGTTGCGAGTAGTTCGCGAATAAACCATGGCACGATTTAGATACATAGCGGCGCAAGCCGATGGACGCATAGTAGAGAGTGAAATTACCGCGAACACTAGTTCGGAGGTTTTAGTTTATTTAAGTAAAAATAATTTAAAGCCAGTTAGTATTCGACCAATTGAAAAGAAACAACTGGTTTTGTTTAGAGCCAAGGTAGATATTGGAGATCAAATATTTTTGTCTAAATATATGTCTTTAATGTTAAAGATCGGTACGGGTCTAATTGAGGCTATTAATATTTTAATTGCAGACTTTAATAAGCCAGCCTTAAAAGATATTTTATTAGAGGTTCGAAGCTCTTTAGAGCAGGGCAATCCTTTTTATTCTACCTTTGCTAAATATCCAAAAGTTTTTAGTGAGGTATACACCAACCTAATTCGAGCGGGTGAGGCGTCCGGTAATTTAGATAAGGTTTTTGCTAACTTAACCGAAATGTTAACCAAGCAAAAAGATTTAAGGGATCAAATTAAGGGAGCCTTAATTTATCCAACCATGCTTTTCTTTGGTTCAATCGCTATTTTATTTTTCTTGGTGGTTTTTGCTTTGCCAAAAATTGCTAACGTTTTTTTGCAGGGTGGATTTGAACCGCCACTCTTTTCTCGCATTGTGTTTTCGGTAGGCCTTTTTATTAATAGTTATAAAATTCTTTTCTTAACTTTGCTTTTTGTAGGAGGTGGAATTTTTGTATTTTTATTTAAAACTTCTTTGGGTTTTAAAAAATTCCTTTTTTCGGTGGTGGGGACGGTTCCTAAAATTCGCGATGTAATTCAGAAAGTTGCTCTCCAGAGATTTGCCTCGGTTTTGGCCTCTCTAATTCGGGCGGGTATGCCAATCACTGAGGGTTTGGAGGTTACGGCTAAAGCGGTAGGAAATATAGATTTAAAAATGGCCCTCGAAAGAATTTCTCGAGAGGGATTAGCTAAGGGTTTAACGATTGGTGAAGCTTTTAAACGGGAACAATTTTTTCCACAAACTGTTACTAACTTAATTGCGGTTTCCGAACGCGCAGGTCATTTAGAAGAGGTTTTAGAAACCTTGGCGGATTTTTATAGTAAAGAAATTGATGGTTCGATTAAATCTCTAGTCTCTTTCTTAGAGCCAGTTCTTTTACTTTTCATTGGTGCCATTATTGGTGTAATTGCTTTAGCTATTATCGTGCCAATTTATCAATTAACTACTCAGTTCTAAAAACAATGAAGTTTTCTCGTTCCGGCTTTACGATGGTGGAGTTATTAATTGTTATAGCTTTAACGATTGGAGTAGCGGTTGGAGGTTTTACTGGTTTTAATTCTTTTCGTAAAAGCCAGACCTTAAAGTTGGGCGTACAAGAATTAGCCGCTACACTTTCTGCTACTCGTCAGCGAGCAGTAGCTCAAGAAAATAGTACTGGTTGGGGAGTGCGTTTAACTTCTGCTACTAGTACCGACGCCCACACTTATAAAGTTTTTCCGGGTAGTTCTTTTTTAGCGACCTCCACCACTCAAAATTATGTATTAGGTCGAGGCGCAAAATTTTCTAATCCTAGCGCCTCTACTACTATGGATATAGTTTTTGCTGGTGCCACTGGATACCCTTCTAGTTCACAAGTTATAACTTTAATTAATGGATTTACCGATGGTCAGATAGGAGATGTAATCGTGAAGGGTTTGGGATCTATTGCTACCCGGTTAGATAATGGATTGGCTGGTTATTGGCATTTAGACGAAGGGACTAGTACGGCAACTTATGATGCTTCTGGATATGGTAATAATGGAACTCTAACTAATTCGCCAGCTTGGGTGTTGGGTACTAATTGTAAATCTGGAGGTTGTTTGTATTTTGATAATTCTGCACAGAAATATATTTCCATTCCGGACAGTGCTTCAACGGACGCTAGGACAAATCTAACTCTTTCGGCTTGGGTTTACCCAATTGGAGCTGGTGGTACGGATTCGTATGGAACTATTTTACAAACCTCAGGTAGTGGTTATTATTTAAGTTTCTATGATGCTACCAACGCCTTAAGTTGTTATTGGTATGGTAAGTCTCCAGCTGGATACCACACCACTTCTGCTAGTACCGTTCCCTTAAACCAATGGACTCACGTAGCTTGTGTTTGGGATAGCTCAAACCTTTATCAATATATAAATGGGGTACTTTCTAAGACAACTGCTATTACTGGTGCCGGTACTGGAGCAACCTCAATAAATATTGGAGCAGAAAATTTAGCTAGAAAGTTCGAAGGTTATATAGATGAGATAAAAATGTATACTCGCACACTATCAGCTTCCGAAATTTTAGCTGCTTATAATGATCTTAAGTAATTTTAAAAAAATAATTAAGGAGCGTGGGGGACAATCCCTAGGTGAGGTTTTAG
>CAZHWX010000039.1:0-4267 GCA_964536045.1 uncultured Candidatus Saccharibacteria bacterium | reverse complement strand
CGCGCCGGTTTGCGGAGTTAGTTAAGAATTTTTCGGCTAAGACTCAATTTATAATTGTGACCCACAATCGGGCGACCATGGAGGCAGCGGATGTGCTTTATGGAGTAACCATGGGGGATGATGGTGTGTCTCAACTCCTATCCCTTAAGTTTGAGGAAGTAGCTGGAAAATAATCGTTCTCCATTGGCTAATTCGTGCGAATTAGCCTAGGTAGAAGGCTTTAAATGGGGAGGGGGTGTATTTGACAAATTATCTATAGATTGTAGAATAGTTCTAGAATAATAAACCAATTATTACTTAACATATTTAGGAGTGGTTATGATAATAGAGAAAATTACACTTGTTTTAGTGGTTGGCGCATTCGTTATGTGGTTTGAGCTTTATTCAGACAAAAAAAGTGGATATAACGAATTATTTGTATCCAAAACTCCGTTATTAAAGAGGAAATTACATGAATATAGTCTAGTCTTCCGTGGGGCTTTTTTCATGTGGGCCACCCTTTATCTTATGGGTTCTTTAAAATAAAAAATTCCCAAAAATACCTTTTCAACTTGAAAAGGTATTTTTTGTTATTTATTGACACAAAAAGCCAAAAGCGATAAGCTTTAAACCGTTTATGTTAGCTATTAAATTTAAGCGAACAGGTAAAAAGCATCAGGCGGCCTACCGCGTGGTGGTAGCAGAAAAGAAATCCAAACTACGTGGTGCAGACGTGGAAGATTTGGGTTGGGTTAATCCACATGCTAAGAAGTTTGAATTGAACAAGGAGCGAACCGCTCATTGGTTGAAAGTTGGTGCTCAGCCGACTGATACTGTCCATAATCTATTGGTTCGCGCGGGTATTTTACGCGAGAAAAAGGTTGCGGTTCACGGAACCAAGAAGGTAGCAGCAAAAGCGGCTTAGTAATATGTCGAGCGACCGCGAATTCGTAGAATTCTTGGCCCGCTCCATCGTCGATCATCCCGACGATGTTAAGGTTGAGCGCATCGTTGATGAACGAGGCGTCTTTTTGAAATTATTTGTAAACCCAGTGGATGTTGGTCAAATGGTGGGTCGCGGTGGAATGACGGCTCGCGCTATGCGCACCATGTTGCGTATTTGGGGTATGAAAAATCAGGAACGGGTGAATTTGAAGATAATGGATACGGATCGAGGTGGTGAGGTGGTAGAGCCGGAACATCACACCGAAGAAGAGAATGCTTAGTTTTCACATAATTTCTTTGTTTCCCGAGGTTTTCTCGGGTTATTTTAATGCTTCTATTTTGGGTCGGGCTCAAAAGAATAAACTTTTAAAAACGGATTTAATTAATTTGCGGGATTTTGCCTTGGACAAACATCAAACAACGGATGAATCACCGTATGGTGGAGGTCCGGGAATGGTATTAAAGGTGGAGCCAATTTATAAGGCGGTAGAATTTTTAAAAAAGAAAATAGCTAAAACCAAAGCCAAAAAAACTAGAGTTATTTTATTTTCCACGCGGGGAAAATTATTGGATGCTAAAACTGCCAAACGTCTTTCTAAATATGATCACTTAGTTTTAATTTGCGGGCGCTACGAAGGAGTGGATGAACGGGTGGCGGAAAATATTGCGGACGAAGAAATTTCTATAGGTCCATACATTTTGTCGGGTGGGGAATTGCCGGCGATGATTTTGGTGGATGCCGTAGCTCGCCAATTACCCGGAGTTTTGGGTAAAACTGCTTCTTTAGAAGAGAATAAGGGTTCGTATCCGGTTTACACTAAACCAGAAGAATTCTTCCCAACTCGTGGGGGTAAATCTTGGAGGGTTCCCAAGGTCCTTTTGTCGGGTAATCATGCAGAAATAGAAAAATGGAGATTAGGATTAAATCCGAAATCCTAAGTCTTGCCAGAATTTAAGTCCTGACCTATACTTGACCCCGTTGTCTTTATGGAAAATTTAGAGCTCAAAAACGATATAGTTTTAGAAATGGCCCAAGCGGGGGTCCTTTTTGGTCATAAGAAATCTAAGACTCATCCACGAATGAAGAAATTCATTGGTGCGAATCGGAACGAAATAGAAATTTTGGAACCGGAAGCCACTTTAAATGGACTTTCCGAAGCTGGTAAATTCTTAGCTGGTATTTTTCGTGCTGGTGGAACGGTATTAGTAATTGGTACTACTCCAGCTTCTGCCGGAGCTGTGGAAGAATTTGCTCAAACTTTTAAACAGCCATTCGTAACTTCTCGTTGGCTTGGTGGAACCTTAACCAATTTCAAAGTAATCAGTGAACGAATGAAGTATTACTTGGAATTAAAGGGTCAAAAGGAACGTGGAGAGTTGGGTAAATACACCAAGAAAGAACAGCAAGAATTTGGTGTGCAGATTGGTAAAATGAGTAAAGTTTTTGACGGTATTATTAATATGTCTCGTTTACCACACGCCATTTTGGTGGTGGATACCGTAGAACATGAGACTGCGGTTCGTGAAGCCAAGCGTTTAAAAATTCCGGTGGTAGCTGTTTTAGATACCAATGATAATCCGGACAATGCGGATTGTATGATTTGTGCAAACGATCACAGCCGAGAAAGTGTGGACTGGGTAATGGCGAAACTTTCGGAAAATATTAAAAACGAAAATCCAATAAAAAATGATTAGTGGTGATGTAGTAATGAAGCTTCGGGAGATGACCGGAGCGGGAGTGATGGAGTGTAAAAAAGCTTTAACCGAAGCGAACGGAGATTTAGATGCGGCGGTAAAAATAATTGGAGAGCGTGGTTTAGCTAAGGCAGCAGGTAAATCTGAACGGGCAACCGGAACCGGATATATTGCTACTTATGTGCACGCTGATCGAGTTGGAGTGATGTTAGAAATTCGTTGCGAAACGGACTTTGTCGCTCGCTCTGATAAATTTAAGGACTTAGCTAAAGAAATAATGATGCATATTGCCGCTATGAATCCAGCGGATGTGGTGGAACTTTTGGCTCAGCCTTTTGTAAAGGATCCAACCAATACCGTAGAATACATGGTTCAGCAAACGGTAGCGGTCTTGGGTGAAAATATTAAAGTAGAACGTTTTGTTCGGTTTGAAGTTTAGTTTTCATTTATAATTAATAACATCATGTGGCTGGAACTAATCTTACGTATTGTTGCGGCTTTGGGTATTTCAGCTGCCTTGTGGGTGGTAGCTCGAGCTTTGCCTCGTTTAGATGAAACTAAGGTAGATTCAGCGCCAGGTGGAGAATTGGCTCGGGATTTAATGAATCGTTTGGAAAAGGTGGACGAGTTGTTAGATGGCTTAAAGGAAAAAGCTTTGCGTCGGGCTCGAGTTATTCTTTTAAAATTTGAAAACTGGATAAATGTTAAATTATCCAAAGAGGCTAAGCGGGAAGGATTTAAAGATTTTTTAGTTAAGAAGGAAAAAGAGGAAGAATAATAAAAACGCCGATAGGCGTTTTTATTTTATAGGGAGAGGGATTTGCCCTCGACTAAATTTTCCACCAGTCGTGGAAAATTTGTCTGGGCACCGGCTCGTTTGATTTTTTTACTAAAAATTAAATTCCGCCGTTCGAATCCCTCCCTACGCAAAACAGAACCTTTTCGGTTCTGTTTTGTTTGTGTGCGCAGGGAGGGATTCGAACCCCCGAAGCCCGAAGGCGCCAGATTTACAGTCTAGTGTAATTGACCACTCTACCACCTGCGCTTTGTAAGGGACTCGTTGAGTTTAAATAGATTTTTGAATATCTTCAAGTTCCGTCTTTTTATTATGCTATTCTGTTTATAGATAATTCACATTATGAAAGGAGGTTTATCGGACTGTGAAGATATAAAAAATTCAACATATTTTATTAATTTTTTTCTGGAGGCCTTATGTTGAAAGAGTTCAAAGTTGTAGTTGTTCAGAAAAATGCCAGAGTGGAGGATATTCTAAGGTCCTTTTTTGAAGTGACGGGAAATACGGAAGGTGAAGAAAGATTCATAAAAAGAGATCTTGGGCGGTGGAAAAGTGTTACCGGAAAAGCGTTTCGTTTGTTGGAAAAACATCATCCGGAATTGGTAAAAATTTTTGAACAAAACAATCCGATGAAACATGTTCGTCGCGAAGCAGCATAATCGTTTTGAGCTCAACTTTGTATAAGTTGAGCTCTTTTGTTTTAATTAGGCGGGTAGTAATTGCCACCCTAGCTCAGCTGGTAGAGCAACACTTTTGTAAAGTGAAGGTCCCCGGTTCGATCCCGGGGGGTGGCTCCAAAATATGAATAAAAACTATTTGGTTTTAGATGTGGGTACGAGTGGAATAAAGGCC
>CAZHWX010000038.1:0-4390 GCA_964536045.1 uncultured Candidatus Saccharibacteria bacterium | reverse complement strand
TTGAAAACATTGTGAAATCTTTTGAGGGAGTAAAACAAGCTTTTGCGGTTTCGGCAGGTAGAGAAGTAAGAGTGTTTGTAACTCCAGAAAAAATAGATGACTTTGGTTCTTTCCAATTAGCTAAACAAATTTCTGGAAGAATCCAATCGGACCTACAATATCCGGGAGAAATAAAAGTAGGAGTTATTCGGGAGGTCAGAGCGGTAGAGTACGCCAGGTAGTAGAAATTATAAGTTATTAAAAAACCCAGTATTTTGCTGGGTTTTTTAATTCTTTGAAATAACAACTAAGTATGCCTTCCATTATATTTTACTTGGCTTTTTAAAATACCCTTTGTTATAATGCGCCTGTAAATGGAAAGGTCGAATAAAACCTTTTAAAACAATGAAAAAACCCCAACTAGTAGAATCCGTAATGAAAGCAGCTGGCTTAGAAACTAAGAAGCAGGCGACGATAGCTGTGGAAGCGGTATTCGAAACCATTGTAAAGACAATGAGTAAGGGTGAAGAGGTCGCTATTAGCGGCTTTGGAACCTTTCGGGTTGCTAAGCGTGCGGCACGCATGGGCATCAATCCGAAGACGGGTGAGAGAATTCAGATCAAGGCTTCTATTAAGCCCAAGTTTCGGGCTGGTAAGATGTTGAAGGAAGCAGTGATGTAAGAATTAGTAAAAACTAAAAACCCCTCCGATTTGGAGGGGTTTTTAGTTTTCTTATCGAATGTTTGCCTTCCTCACGACGGCACTCATTTCGATGAAGACCTGGTAGGCACCTTTAACGTGAGTTAAGGATTCTTGGACCAGATCTCGAATGGAGGGAGGGGGAGGTAAAACTGGCGCTTCAACAACCGTAGAGGTTGGAGTGCTAGTTGCGGCAGAAGTTTCTGTTTCTTCTATTTTTAAGGAGGTAGCTGAAACTGGCGCATTCATTAAAGTTTTTTCTTTAGGTAATAAATAATCTTTTTGGAATTTTTCTTCAGCTAAAATTCGATTATTTTCTGCTTCTGTTAAGTCTTTAGCGGCTTTTTTAAGTAAATTATTTAAATTTTCAGTAGTTCGATTGCGGCCCATTTTTTTGAGGTCGTTTTCAATCTTATCAAAGCGTTTTTGGGCAACCTCTAGTATTTTGGCCGGTTGACGAGAAGCTAGGTAGTCGTGTGCGGTTTGAGTAGGAGTAGAAAAATTAGCAGTTCGGTTATTTTGAAAGTCTTCTGCCATTAAACGAATATCTTCCAAATTAAGATCTCGCTCTAAAAGAGAAAATCTTTTATTTTTTTCCTCATAGAATTTTAAAGCCTCCGAAATTTTTTTGGTTAGATCTTCGTGAAAGGTAACTAATTCTTTTTGTTCCGGTTCTTCGGAGAGTAGGCGAATTTTAAGGTCTTTGGCTTCCGCAATAGATAGCTCTAAAACTTTTCGGAAAGTCTGGATTCTTAGAGGTAACTCTTGAGGGGTTTTATCATCTTTGGCGGAGACTAAATCATCAACAGTTTGTCTAACCCCTTCTAAAGCTTTCTCCACTGGTCCGGTAGTTTCTGCACTGACTTGTCCAGCATAGAATAGAGAAATAATCGCGAGAGTTATGAAAATAGGATTATTTTTTTTCATTAGTTTATTACTTGGTTTAAAAGTTTTTCTATTTCTTCACTATTGGAAGTAGGCACGTCTCCTAAGGAAGACTCCTGATTTAATAGATCGGTGTTTAAGTGTTGAACTCTAGTTTCTCGAATCTCGTTTAGGGCGGACACAATAGAATCTTCTTGGCTATATTCCAATTCTTTTAGTTGTACCCCAATACTTAAATTATCAAACTCTTTTTGAATGGAGTCTGCACTTAAAGCGGTAGAGGAATTAGAAAAGGGGAGGGTGGCTGGCAAGACGGTAAATATTGCTAGGGCGCCAACCACTACAAAAGAGGCAAAGGCCCAACGAGGAAGAGACCAAGAAGGTAATTCTTGGTGTGTAAAACTTTTTCGTCCACGCGCCAAAAAAGCTCTATCAGGTTGGATAGTTTGTAGCTTTTTTAGTTCTTGAATTAAATTTTTATCTGGATTCATGGTGGTCTATAAGTTGTCGCAAATTTTTTAGGGCTCTATGTTGGATTACTCGGATGGCTCCCTCGCTTTTACCAATAGCTGATGCAATTTCTTTGGTAGATAGTTCATCTACAAAACGCATCAAAATTACGGTTTGTTGGTCCGGGTCCAAATTTCTTATGGCAGATTGAATTTTTTTAGTATCTGCACGCAAGTCTAATTCGGAAATGTGGTCTTCAGAAGATTGAATAGCCTCCGCCACTTCTTCTACGTCTTGGTGAGAGTGAAAGGTGCGGTAGTAATCAATTACTGAGTTGCCAGCAATTCGATATAGCCAACTGGAGAATGGGAAGCCCTGGAATTCAAATCCGTGGATTGATTCCCAAGCTTTAAGAAACACCTGACTAGTTAAGTCTTCGGCGTCTGCTTTTCGGCCAGTCTTAATTAATATGAAGCGGTATATTTTAGCCGCATATTGATCATAGAGCTTACCAAAAGCCTCAGCTTCTCCTTGTTTTGCCCTATTAATGAGCGATTCTTCCTCTAACAACATATATAACGATGTTTATTGAAGTATGTTTCGTAACACTTTGTAACACCACAATAATAACCTTTTTATTAGGTTTTATATAGGAAAAGACAATATTTAGAAGACAAAAAGGAAATAAATTGCCTTTTTAATGAGCTTAATAGAGGTTGATTTTAGAATCGCCCGCGCCTCTCGTCGTGCCGTCGCACTCCTCGGGCTGGGCACCGCCTCGCGGTGCAGTCTACTGACCGCACATCGCTCCGGCGTTCGATTCTGGAAGACAAAAAAGGCAATAAATTGCCTTTTTAATGAGCGGGATACCAGAATCGAACTGGCGCCTACACCTTGGAAGGGTGTCGTACTACCACTATACAAATCCCGCTTTTAACCGTTCACAATTATGCCTCATAGCTAGACTGAAAAACAAGCGGATATTGCGAAATATTCGCTTTTATAGTAATTTCAGCTGGCAAATGAAAGAGGGTCAATTTATGACTTCCAAGCGAGCACTTATAACTTTTGCCCTAGTAGCTATGGGGGCGGGGGTTTTATATGGTGCTTATTTATTTTCTAATCCTGGAATTTTACCATCTGCTTTTACGGAGGCTCGAGATAAGGCAGCTTTGGCTAGTCAGGAAATAGTTCGTTTAACTAATGAGACTAGCGAAATAGTAAAAGAAGTTAATACTTTGGAACGTGCAGGAAATTATGTAAAAGCCAGAGAGCTTTTGGAAAAAGCGGAACAATCTAATGCGGCGGCTCATAACCAAGCAATTGTTCTTTCTACCGATCTTCAGAGTTTAGCGGAATCTTTAGTTGGGGTGAGAAAGAGTGGTAGTCAGCGTTTGGCTTATCAAGCGGTAGCGGTAGAACTTTCTTTGGTAACTCAATTTATAAATTATACTGATCAGGTAAATTCTTTTTTGGAAGAATTAGCTGCGGTATTAGAAGGAATAATTTCTCCGGATAGAATTTCTTTAGAGGCTAAATTAAAATCTGCCAACGAAATGGCTAAACGTATAAATGATTTGAACGCAGAGTTTCAAGAGAGGATGAAGGAGTTTGATCGGTCGCTAGAAAAATAAGTTAGAAAATTACTAGATTTTAGTTGTTAAAAAAGTCCCGATCAATGATCGGGACTTTACTGTATTCAAGCTCTTCTTTTAGCCCCACTACAGTCACCACAGATTTCTGTTGTTGGTAAGGCTTCCAACCGACCCTCCTCGATGTTACCTTTGCAGGTTTTACATTTTCCATACGTTCCATTTTGGATTCGGATCAAGGCAGCCTCAATATCTTTACTGTCTTTGTCACAAAGATCTTGTTGAATTGCGATAACGCTGGTGGATTGGGTGTCGGTGCCCCATTCCTGGTGATTTCCGAACACGTGATTACCGTTCTCTTGCAGGGTTTCTTTGAGGTGATTTGCTACTTCAATTTTTTCCCGAGAGATTTCGACTAGTTGGAGTTTGAACATATCCAACCTATTTTTTGAAAGTGGAACAAATATTTTTTCTTTGGTTGATTCCCCTGCAGGAGGAATAACCGGTGTTGGTACAGCGGCCGCTGTGTTTATCATCATTAATTCTCCTAAAAATTTGATGATTGTTCCGGATGTGACCGGAGTGGGTTAGTAGTGTAAAAGAAAACTGTTTTTTAAGATACTACTTTTGCGATTTATGTCAATCCTTAAATTTTTTTGTGCCCTCGGTAGGAATCGCCCGCGCCTCTCGTCGTGCCATCGCACTCCTCGGGCTGGGCACACCATGCCCTGCCGGGCTTTGGTACTTCCTCGCTCTCGTTCGGTCGCCGCAAATATATGAGGTTT
>CAZHWX010000037.1:0-4718 GCA_964536045.1 uncultured Candidatus Saccharibacteria bacterium | reverse complement strand
TCCCAATCTTTGGGCTGGCGATGCATTACCAAATCTCGCAAACAACCCCCAACTAGAAATGACTGAAATCCTGCCCCATGCAGTTTATTCGCAATCTTCTGAACCTCGGCGGGAATAGAGTTTCGCACTTAATTTAATTCTAAACGATTTAACCAGAGTTAAAAACCAGACATTAACTAAACCTAATATACTAGAAAACTATACCGAGCTAAAGCTTTATAAAGCTCGAGAATAAAAAACGGACGCTTGAAGCGTCCGCCATAATAAACAACTAATGCCACGCACCACAAGAACAAGGACCGGACGCAACATCACATCCGCGACCACCATTGGTGCCAAATCGACCCTCCAACTTTTCGATTTTCTGTAGATCAATCGCACCAGTAACTGGATCTATTGAACCAGAAATAACATCCTCAAAAGTGGGTCCAACACCCCCACTCGATGGGTGTGTCCTCTCTGGAATCTCGCCCATTCCAATTTCATCCAATATAGCAACATGAGCAAAATACTCTACCAAACGAATTGCTTCTTCATTATTGGAAATCACAGAGAACTCTTTGCGATCACGAGAAACAACCCATCCACTCGGTGGACGTAATCCAGCCGATCGAAAATCTTTCATCTCTTCTTTTATAGAATGACGCTCTTTTACAGCGTTTTTAGCAACCTCTGCCCCATTCATCATCACGCACTGGTGATTTTCTGGATGAATAAAGCCACCCACCCTACACTTGGCAAGATGAGGACAAAGCTCTGGTCCCCTAGCAACTAAACCCTCTAGGGTTCTTGGACCGTCAGAATACAGATTTGCGTCACAGAATGAAAAATTAGCCACAAAATCTGCTCGTAAACCGAGTTTAGACATAATAAATCCTCCTAAAATGTGTATGAACTATTAATAACTAACTCCAGACAAACTACTGTGTCAACTTTTTACAGTTTCTTCAAATCAATTCAATTATTTAAAAACACTCAAACTTATTGTGCCCCCACTAGGATTCTCCCTCGACTCAAAACCTCATCAGTCATTCGGTTTTGGTCTGGGCACCGACTCACTAAAATTACCTACTGATAATTTTAGCTCCGTCGTTCGAATCCTGAGTGAACACTCTTTTCGTGTGCCCCCACTAGGATTCGAACCTAGGACCGTCTCCTTAAAAGGGAGCTGCTCTACCAACTGAGCTATAGGGGCAAACAGGCCTATTCTAGCTAACTTTTACCCATATTGTAAATACTAAAAATGTTTTCAAATTCAAATTTCTAAACTACAATCCATTTGTTGCCCCCTTGGTGAAACGGATATCACATCAGGCTTCGAACCTGAGATTGAAGGTTCAAATCCTTCGGGGGGCACAAGCTAGAACCCAATCCAAAAGATTGGGTTCATTTCTTACAAAGAAGGTTTGTTATTTTTGAGTTAAACTTAATCCGTGTTAACCCTAGATACCCCACTCACCGACATTTCTGGAATCGGTAGATTTTTGCCGAAACTAGAAAAACTCGGATTAAAAAGAGTTGGTGATTTATTGCGTCACCTACCAACGCGTTATGAAGACTTATCTAAAATCTGTTTAATCTCCGATTTAATACCTGGAGAATCTGCCACCATTCAAGCGGAAGTTATCTCGGTAGATTCTCGCCGTAGTTGGCATCGGAAACTTTTCTTAATGGAAGCCAAACTAAAAGATCCGGAAGGTAATGTAGTACGCGCCACCTGGTTTAATCAACCATATTTAAAAAATCTTTTACCCGTTGGAAAGATTGCTCACTTTGCTGGAAAAGTAGCTCAAAATAAAAAAACTGGAGAACCCTATTTGTTAAATCCATCTTTTGAAAACTTGGATCGCCATATGCATACCGGTCGCCTAGTGCCGGTCTACCCCGAAACTCGCGGACTAACCTCCAAAGGAATTCGCTTCATCTTAGGAAAAATTTTAAGCCAAGAATTAGAACTTCAGGAATATATGCCAGAAGAAATTTTAGAAGGCGAAAGATTACCAGAATTAGAAAAATCTCTTCGTGCTCTACATATTCCAGAAGATATAAAAGAAGCAGAAGTAGCGAAACGTCGTTTTGCTTTTGAAAATTTATATTTTTTCCAACTACGAAATATTGCTGCTAGAAATAGATTACAAAGATTTAAGGCTGAAAAAATAAACTCCGATCCGGAAATTTTAAAAGAATTATCTAATCTCCTACCCTTTGAATTAACCAAGGATCAAAAATTATCCATTTGGGATATTGCTAAAGATTTAGAACGTGGGAGTCCAATGAATCGCTTACTCCAAGGTGAGGTGGGCTCTGGTAAAACTGCAGTCGCTGCTCTAGCAAGCCTATTAATAGCTAAAGAAAAATTACAAACCGCATTTCTAGCTCCCACCGAAATTCTCGCCAAACAACATTTCAAAACATTTATAAAACTATTTCCAAATTTTGAAGGTGGAATAATTCTTCTTACTAGCGCTGGTGCTTCTCTATTTTATGGAGAGAGCTTACAAACTGATATTTCTAAATCTAAAGCGGCGGAAATACTTGGTGAAAATAAGGCTTTAATTGCCATTGGCACTCACGCCCTAATACAAAAAAATATAGAATTTGGAAATTTGGGTTTGGTGATTGTGGACGAACAACACCGCTTCGGAGTTAAGCAGCGCGCGGAATTAATTAAGAAATCTAAAAAAGGAGATAAAATCCCCCACTTACTTTCTATGACCGCTACTCCTATTCCTAGAACCCTAAGTTTGACCTTATATGGGGATTTAGACCTTTCTATTATTAAGGAGTTACCCAAGGGTCGGAAAGCGATTAAAACTCTAACCGTAACCACCGAAAAACGTCTTCAAGCTTATGAATTTATACGTAAGGAGGTTAAAAGTGGTCGCCAAGTTTTTGTAGTCTGTCCCCGTATTGAGCCATCCGAAAAAGATAAAACTCCAAGCTATGGAGAAATTACCAAGTTAGAAATAAAAACGGTTAAAGAAGAATACGAAAAATTAAGTAAGAAAATTTTTCCCGAACTTAAGGTAGCGAGTCTACATGGCCGAATGAAAACCGAGGAGAAGGATAAAATAATGAAAAACTTTTCACTGGGTAAAACCAACATATTAATTTCTACCTCCGTAATTGAAATTGGCGTAGATATCCCTAACGCTTCCATCATGATGATTGAAGGTTCGGATCGTTTTGGCCTAGCTCAACTCCACCAATTTCGAGGTCGGGTAGGTCGTGGAATTCACCAATCTTATTGTTTGTTATTCACCGAAAGCCGGAATCCAGACACTTTAAAAAGATTGCAGGCTATGACTAAAACTAATAGTGGTTTTGAGTTAGCAGAACTAGATTTACAGATTCGTGGACCCGGACAATTTTTAGGTGAAACCCAAACCGGCTTACCCGATCTCGCTATGGACGCCCTACGAAATCCGGAACTGGTGGCCGCCGCCAGAAAATATGCGGTTTTAACCTTAGAACAAGATCCTAAACTTACTAATCATCCGAAAATAAAAAAATTAATTGGTAATTTAGAAGCAGACGTACACTGGGAATAATTAACGAACCTCCGCGTTAAACTGTTTCTTAGTTTCTTCGGTAATTTGGTCGTGGATTTTATTTATTTCCTCCACTGTAAGGGTTCGTTCTGTGCTGCGATAAATAGTGCGATAAGTATAGCTAGTTTTTCCTTCGCCAAATTTGGCAGGATTTTCATATTTATCTAATAGAGACACCTCCTCCACCAAATCTCCACCTACATCCCGAATCAAATCAAAATATCCATTAGGAATAAAATCTGGTCCAACTATAAAAGATATATCCCGAGTAATTGGCGGATATTTACTAACCTCTTTATAAGTACTGCCAAGTTTTAACTGACGCTTAACGCGTTCATCCTCGGACCACAACAAACGAATATCCGGTAAATTCATACTGACTATAGCCAAACGTTCCAAACCGAAACCGAAAGCCCAACCAGTGTAATTTTCTGGATCTACCCCAAGTTTTTTAAGCACGCTCCCCTTCACCACTCCACAACCAACTACCTCTACCCAATTGCCGCCGATTTCTACCTCCATTTCCAAAGATGGATCCGTGTAAGGGAAGGTGTCTTTATTTAAACGATATTTAACCTCTGGTCCGAAAACTGCTTTAGCAATAGCCCCCAATGCCTCTTCTAGTTCTTGTTGGCCAATAGTTTTACTAGCCTTCGGCGCTAAATACCAACCATCAATTTGATGGAAGACATTCATGTGTCGTCGATCTATTTCGTCCCGACGATAAACCTTACCAAAACTAAAACAACCAACCGATTCATTGTTGGCAATTCGTTTTTTAATCTCCTCATTCATTAGGTAGTAATACCAAACTACCGTCGTATGAGTACGAAGAATATTTTTATCATCTACATAATAAGTATCGGACTTACTACGAGCTGGATGATCTGGAGGAAAATCAAAAAGATCGAAACTAATATCGGCCGGCACAATCTCCGGAGTTTTCATAATATCCAACTCCTTAAAATATGGACTCTTGGTTATTCGTTCTACAATATCCGCAATTGGGCTACCCATCGTCCGCGATAAGTCCGGCATATTAAGGAAGCGCAACATGCGTAAACCATCCGCATCCGTCCGTTTTGCAAGCTCCGCCCGAAGGTTCTTTTCCTCTATATTGTCTACGTTTATTTCCACCATAGTAAAACCATCATAGCAACCGAGTAG
>CAZHWX010000036.1:4295-4876 GCA_964536045.1 uncultured Candidatus Saccharibacteria bacterium | reverse complement strand
TAGAACAGCGGTCTCCAAAACCGCTGACCTGGGTTCGATTCCTAGTGCCCCCGCATTTTAAAATACACACCCTTGAGGTGTGTATTTTAATATTTGGCACTAGGAATCGAAGGGAACCTGAACGCCACTGGTTAGAGTGAGGGTCCCGGGCTCTGGCGGAGGAGCGATAGCGACGGGGGAAGAGGATTCCTAGTGCCCCCGCAAAATAAAATAATCCCTTGGGGATTATTTTATTTCTGCTGGGGTGCACAGCGAGCCAACTGCTTGGCTCGCGTAGGGAATCGAACGACGGAGCATGTGTAAACCAGTAGGTTTACACGGCGAGTCGGCGGCTAGACCGAAGCGAGTGACTGACGAGCTGAGAGTCGGAGCCGATTCCTAGTGCTCTGTAAGATTAATGGGTTTGATTGTTTTAGGTGTACTCAATTTCTATATATTATAGGTATATAATTATGGAAATGATTGAGTCTGAAATTTGGAGAGCTTTGGGTTATCTTTTTATTTCTGGTATCGTCGTGTTTATTTGGAAACAAGCGTCCGATGCTGTAAAAAAAGAAGGATTTAGAATGGTTTTAGGAAAA
>CAZHWX010000036.1:0-4285 GCA_964536045.1 uncultured Candidatus Saccharibacteria bacterium | reverse complement strand
TGTTGTGTTTTGTAATAGCTTTATTTGGTAGTTTTACACTTGGTGATCCAACTTGTGAGGTTCAGGATGATCCAGTCTATGGTGGGTGTGATCAATACACAGATGATGGGTATACTCCAACCACCGAACAAAGGATTGCAAATTTTTCGTATTTTATAACCTTATTATATGTACCTGTTATATTTGGAGCGTTTAATGGGAAAAACAAAAATAGTTAATGTGTTTTATTTTTGAAATATAATTAAACATGGACTACATACATAAGAAAATTTTTATAGGAAATAGGGAAGTTGTAATTCATGAGGAGATTACTAATGGGAATTTTCGGGGTGTTTATTTTGATGGTTTAAATTATATTATTGATGATTTTATTTTAGAGGATGATGTTTTTAGATTTGAAAATAATGGTTCAAGTGGTCGACATTTAAAAGAAGGGGAGTGTTTTTGTTGTATTCAAATTTTAAAGCAAAAATAATATAACTAAAATAAATTTATGAGTTTAGAAAACACCTTTATTGGTTTAAGAAATCACTCTTTTGAAGAAATAATTGAATGGAGTAAAAAACATGAGATTTCTCATAAAGAAAAACTGATATTACATTTTATATATGAAGACGCTGCAAATGAAATTAATGAATTTATAAAAGAAGTAGGAGCTAGTAAGAATCTAAATGAGTCTGATTTTGATTGGTCAATGAAATTATATATTTTCATGTGTATACAAATATTTTTTGATATTTTCGATAATATTGAAAAATTAAATGACCCGCATCTTAAAGCTTTTGGGGATATTAATAAGCAAGATTTAATTAAGAAGATAAAGAAAATATTCGGTGGTGATAACATTGATGTCTATGTAGATGATGTTTATAAATTTATTGAGGAAACCAATAAAGAAACAAAAACTTACGAGGATTTTATTATGGGGAGAATTCATATAATTTTTGAGATGTTTAAACAAAACAAAGTTGATATTAAAGAACTAACTAAAGAAAAAATATTGTTAATAGCTGAAAAAAATTATCAGGACACCGTAATGAATTTTGTTAAAACTTGTATCTAATTTCCTAGATAACAAAAAAACAACAGCCTTTTTCTGCTAAACTTAATTTGTGCCTAATAAGCGGTTAAGAATAAAAGTTTTGGTGGGTGGGCCGTCGTCGGAGCACGAGGTCTCTCTAAAGAGTGGAGAACAAGTTTTGAAAAATTTAAATCCCGAACGCTATGAGGCGGAACGGGTACTTATAGATAAGTATGGGTTTTGGCAGAAATCCCCGGAAGAAATAAAGAAGGATACTGACTTAGTGTTTATCGCGATGCACGGAACCTATGGGGAGGATGGCACAGTGCAATCCATGCTCGACGCGGTAAAGCTCCCATACACAGGTTCCTCTGCGCCAGTCTCGGCTTTGGCAATGAATAAGTTTGTGACAGCGCGCACGGCGTCTTATCACGGATTATTTACACCACTCTCTTTTTTAATTTCCGAAAATGAATGGACTGCTCGACCGGTAGAGGTTTGGCGACGAGTGGGACCATTCCTACATTTTCCGGTAGTTATAAAACCGAATAATCAGGGATCTAGCGTAGGCGTAGTAATCGCTAAAAATAAAGAAGAAGCGGTGAAGGCGATGGAAGAAATTTTCAAAATTACGAACGAGGCTTTAATCCAGCAATTTATAAAAGGGAGAGAATTAACGGTGGGAGTTTTAGACTACGGTTGGCCGGGTAGTGAATACGCTTTGCCCCCAACTGAGATAAAACCAAAGACTAATCACTTTTTTGATTATCGCGCTAAATATGAAATTGGGGCGAGTGAAGAAATTACGCCCGCGCATTTAGGCGAGGCGGTAACTAGACTCGTGCAATCTGCGGCTAAACAATTACACAAAGTGGTGGGAGCTAAAGGATTTTCTCGAACCGATATAATTTTGGATGAAAAAAATCAACCATTTATTTTGGAAATAAATACTATTCCGGGACTTACCGAAACTTCGTTATTGCCCCAACAAGCGGCAGAAGCCGGAGTGAAATTTGGTGAACTTTTGGATCGAATAATTGATGCCTCGCTCGGCACAAAGAAGAATCATCTTTAAATTAATAAGCTTGTAATTATTGAACTATGGGTATAGAACCTAAAGCTGTGTCTGGAAACGAATGGTTAAACAATCTAATAGATGAGGGTTATGTGCGTTCCGATTTTGCCAAAGCCGCACTCGGTGGTTTTGATCGAACGCAATTTGAAACAGGAAAAGGCGCGATGCCCACGCCACCAGTTTTGGCGGCTAAACTTTTAGAACTTTTAGAATCACAACCGGGGGATCATGTTTTAGAAATTGGCGCAGGTGCGGGCTGGCTCGCAGCAGTTTTGGGTTACTCCGTTTGTCCGCCAACTCCATCCGGTTCCGCACCACTCGCGTGTGGAAGAGTTTTAACTTTGGAAGAAAATTTAGGTCAGATGAAAATTGCGAAAGCTAATTTAGAAAATGCTGGAGTGCCAGAAAGCTTGGTGCGGGTGGTCTATCGGGATGGTTTTTTTGGTTATAAAAAAGAGGCCCCATACAACAAAATAGTGTCTTGTGTTTCGGTTGCAGAAATCCCGGAAACCTGGAAGGAGCAATTGAAGGTGGGAGGGCGGTTGGTGGCCCCAGTTGGGGATACCCTGGTAGTCCTAGATAAAACAGGCAAAGAAGCCTTTAAAAGACAGGAGTTTTTCGGGTTCCGGTTCCCAGAGATGGCTATACCCAAAAAGGACTTGACTCCAGTTGGGGAGTAGCGGTATACTTTTCCAGCTGAATGAATACATCCCTAAAACCTAGTTTTTCTGGCGTTTAACCTCTTGGGATTTTTTGTCTCAAGAATCCGCTAGAAGCGGATTTTTCATTTAGTGTAATTTGAAAACTAAATCAGCGAGTATATAAAACAAGCATAAAGTAAAAAGATTTTTATTTAATTTTTATTAAGTAAAAATACTGGTACAAAAAATTGTATTGAATCAATAACGTATTTGCGATTACTGCATAAAGTGATGCTACGTGTTTCGTCAACTTTTTGACGGAGCGCGCGCATTAAGGGTGGACGGGGGATGCCTAGACACAAATGAGCGATGAAGGACGCGGTGTAACTGCGAAATGCTTCGGGGAGGCGTGTAACGGCCTTTGATCCGGAGATGTCCGAATGGGGAAACCCCATGTGACAAACTCACATGACTTCAAACTTGATTTGAAGAGCGCACTCAGGGAAGTGAAACATCTCAGTACCTGAAGGAAGAGAGAATAAATATGATTCCCTGACTAGCGGCGAGCGAAAAGGGAAAAGCCCAAACCTTAACTTCGGTTGAGGGGTTGTAAGGCAGAGACACTTTCTACGCTAATATTTTTCGGACCTTTAACCGAAAAATATCAGCGCGGAATAGAGAGTAAAAAATTTGTTGGTTAGTAGAAGCTTCTGGAAAGGAGCGCCAAAGAACGTGATAGCCGTGTACACGAAAACTAACAAACTCTTGTTTTTGTTCTTGAGTACCTCGAGGCCAACAAACCTTGAGGGAATCCGGGAGTACTATCTCCTAAGGCTAAATATCATTTGTGATCGATAGTGAACTAGTACCGTGAGGGAAAGGTGAAAAGCAGGCCGGTGAGGCCGATGAAATAAACCTGAAACCGTCCATCTACAAGGAACGGAAGTCCGCAAGGACGACCGTGTGCCTATTGAAGAATGAACCAACGACTTTATCCACATTGCCAAGTTTAACCCCACTCTGATGGGGGAAGGCGTAGCGAAAGCGAGTCTTAAAAGGGCGTTCCATTCACTAAAAACAGAAAACTTCTGGTTTTCTGTTTTTAGTGGGTTGGTAGCAGTGTGGCTAAGACCCGAAACCAGACGAGCTTGTCCTGACCAGGTTGAAGTTCCGCGAAAGCGGGATGAAGGACCGCACCGGTGAATCGTTCAAAATTCTCGGATGAGTTGGGATAAGGAGTGAAAAGCTAATCGAGTTTGGTAATAGCTGGTTCTCTCCGAAATAGTTTTAGGACTAGCCTCGCGTGTTTCCTTTTGGAGGTAGAGCACTGGATGAAAATCAAAGGGCGAAAGCTCGGGTTTTCAATCAAACTCCGAATGCCGAAAGGTAAAAGCGCGGGAGTCAGACTGCGGGGGCTAAGCTCCGTGGTCGCAAGGGAAACAGCCCAGATCGCCGTCTAAGGCCCCAAAATTTCTGCTCAGTGCGAAAGGTAGTTATTATCCAGAGACAGATAGGAGGTTGGCTCAGAGGTAGCCATCCTTTAAAGAG
>CAZHWX010000035.1:0-5099 GCA_964536045.1 uncultured Candidatus Saccharibacteria bacterium | reverse complement strand
CTAGCAGATGGTGAGGTTTTGGCTCCATTTTCATTTATAGCCTCTACGTACATTTTATAAACTCCTTCTTTTTCTATCTTACTATCTGCCACCACCGTGAAAGTTCCATCGGATTTAGCCCGTCCAGTAAATACCAGGTGAGCTTCTCCATTTAGTTGCATATGAACCTTAACTTCTGCGTTTGGATAAGTATCTCCCCTAACCACCACAAAATCATCAGGGGCAACATCGCTAGAATAATCCGTAACAGTTGGCGCAGCTAAAGCCTCAATATTTAATTCAGTTACCGAAGTTTCGTAATTTCCAGCTTTATCAAAAGCCTGAACTAACACGGTTTTTTTACCAGAAGTCCCAGAAGGTAAGGTATAGGGATTACTCTCTACCTCCTCCTTGTTTAAGGTTACAAAATCTCCATCGCCAATTTTTACTTTGTAATACTCTATACCCGAACCAGAATCGGTAGTGTTAAATAAGGCTACCGGAAAAGGATTTTCGGTACTCTCCCCATCCACAAATTTTATTTGAAATTTATCAGGAGTTTTAGTATCTATTTGGAATTTATAGTGAGCTACACTGCCCCAACCCTGAGAATCCCGGAATTGGGCATGAAAATACCAAACTCCATCATCTAAATCTTTAATTTCTTTTTCTGCGACCGCTGGAGCATAAACAACCGTAGGAGTGGAATTAGGATAACGATCATATAAGAGACGTACTGCATTTATTCCACTTGGCACCGACCAACTAAATTTAGCGGTTTTTTCCTTATACCAACCAGAAGATTCAGGATGAGTAGAAGACTTCAAAATTGGAGCATTCGGACCACTAAAAGTTTGAGGAGTCTCCTCTACCGCCTCTTCTTGTTGTCCCTGAGGACCTAGAACCGATATAGAGATCTGACTACCTCGCAAACCATTACTCTCTAAGACATTAGTTCCACTTCCATCATTGGCTAAAACCGAACCAGTGGAATAACTAATAGAGGCAATCCCCGAGGATTTAGCCTTAAAACTTACGGTTATTATCCTACCGCTGCCCCCAGTAAAACCGGGGTTTAAAATTACCCCTTCAAAATCCACCGTTCCCGCGGTATTAGAATAAGCCGGCTCTTGCACCCAAAAATTAACTACCGAAGCAGTTTTAGAAATAGAGGTAACTTGTAATTTATCTGCTGGAAAAATTAAGGAACCAGAAACTGCATTCACCGCTTGGGCCGGACTAGAAACTAAAACGTTAACCGAAAAAGAATCTCCTACCGAATAAGAGCCGGAAGCTGGCGACACACTTAAACTAGCAGCTTGGGCTGTAGAAAAAAGTCCTAAAAACAAAAATACTACCAAACTAAAAATGGAATAAGAAATACTAAATCTTATTTTATTAAAATTCATTTTCTTCGGTTAACGCGCAGAAAAACCAAAACGGAAATACTGAACGCTAATAGAATAATTATAATCCATCTCCACCACACAGGATATGAGGATAACTTGGTTGGCTCTAAAACCACCACCTTTTCATTACCCACTCCATCCACCGCACGCACAAAAATAAAACTTTCTAAGCTTTGATCGTGCAATAAATATGGACTCTCCGCTTTTTCCCACTTTTTTTCTGGAATTGATTCTTCTCTTCGATCTGATTCATAAACATAATAAGCAGAAATTCCACTTTGTTTATCCGTAGCTGCAAAAGACAAAAACCACTTGTTATTAAACAAACTTACATCTCTGGATACCAAGGGTAAAAATTCTTCCGGCGAAGCAATATCTCTAGCTTCAATTTTTATAGGTAAACCAAACAAAGAAGATCCAGAAACTTTTAAGCTACTACGAGCCAACTCCTTAGAAGTCCCTAGGCCATCATTTAAAAAGACTCGACCCCCTTCTATATATATCTCTGTTTCATTGGTAGGTTTATCCGAAAATAAGATTTCTAATAATTTACCCGGCTCTGCCTCAGCTTTATAAGGGTTTAAAACACCACTAAACCCTCCAGGTATTACTCCACCAAATATAATTTGACCATCTTTAAACTCCGGCTTTTCTAACCAAAAACTGACAATGGAATCTCCGGAACGAATTTCTCTAATGCGCAAACTAGAGGGAATAATAATTTTTCCTTCCACCGCATTTAAAACTTCTCCAGTAGGAGATAGAAATATATCTACCTTAAAACCTCCCGCATTTAACAAAACCGGACGCATCTCTAAGCTAGAGGCCTGAGTTAAACCCACCAAAGAAAAATATAAACCCAATACTAATAAAATTTTCTTAAACATAGCCATTAACTACCCCGTCCAGTTGAAAGCCATAATACTGAAGTCGACCAAGTTAACCTTACCGTCCGCATTTAAGTCTGAAGTGGCAGGTGGTTTAGCTCGCTTGTACCAATAAGCTGCAATAGAAAAATCGATTAAATTAACTTTTTTATCTCCATTTATATCTCCTTTTTTTATTTCTTTAGATTTTAAAACAGTTTTATTACCCACAGAAAAAGCTACCGCTCCGCTAAATGGACTGATTTCTCCAATGATAGCGGATTTAGACTTGGCGGTGTGCCGACCATACTCTAAAACCGAAGAATCTAAATTATATAAATATGCTCCAGCATTATCTGCTTTAACTTTTTGAAAAATCTCCTCTTCCGAATTCACTTGAATGGTTACTTCGCTCCCCGGCGAACTTTGACCAAAAATAGTTATATTATCTCCCCTGCGAACTTCCTCTTTATCCACCGAAATAGTTGGAGCAATAAAAATTCCACTAATATTAGTAATAGCTCCGGCAGTCACACTAACCGGAAAAGTTAATAAACTAGAGCGTCGAGCCTCGCTATCCTCGCTGTACAAAGAAAAATTATAATTACCAGCTAATAAGGTAGTTAGAGAAATAATAAACACCGCATCCGGACCAGCTACTGTAGTTGCGGTAACCTGAGCATCTTTAAGTAAAACTACCGAACTCTTTGGATA
Organism: uncultured Candidatus Saccharibacteria bacterium; assembly: GCA_964536045.1. Taxonomy (GTDB): domain Bacteria; phylum Patescibacteriota; class Minisyncoccia; order UBA6257; family GWB1-50-10; genus CAZHWX01. The sequence goes on along the minus strand of CAZHWX010000035.1, from coordinate 2,131 downwards.
GGCACGACCAATGAAATACACCGAACCGAAAGCAGAGGTTCCTCCACCTCCGCCACCACCCCCTCCACCTCCGCCACCACCACTACTAACCGCATCCGACTCATCATTATCGGAAGCAGAAGAACATCCAGTATCCGATGGATAATCAATTTTAGAATCTCCATCATTATCCATACTATCCGAACACTGAGTGATTACTGGGTCTGTTTCATTATCGTCTAACACCGAAGAACACCCTGGATCCGAAGGGTAATCAATACTAGTATCTCCGTCGTTATCTAAACCATCTGCGCACTGTGGAAGAAAAACAGTTACTGAAATATTAGAAGTCGCCGCCAACACTAACGGACTCCAAATAAAATTTAGAATAAATAAACCCACAAGGAACGGGACAAAAACTCCGTTCTTTTTCATAACCTAAGAGCGTTTACGTCGTGCCAAAAAGAAAGTTGCTAATAAAAGAACTAAAACTCCCCCACCATACATAGCATAATCAGTGTAGTCTGCTTTATTTTCAGTAACGTTAAATACAGTCTTTAATTCTTTAATTACCGAATCTCCATTATAAATTTTAGTTTCCGCCCAATATTCTCCAACCCCCAAGTGAACATTAACTGGGAATTTTACCTGAAAAGTTTTGGAACTAAAGGAGGAAACTTCTGGCAAATCCTCGGTTTGAGCAAAACCTAAACGAACCTCTCCAAATTTATCAAAAATATCAAAAGTAGCTCGACTTGGAGCAACGGATACGTTACCTGTATTATTCAAAACCATCTCAATCTTCGGATCCTCTCCCTCCTCAATGTCTAAAATTTCTAATTTAGAAATAGAAAATTCTTGAACCACACCCTCACCAACTTTTAAGCTAATATCTACTCGCGCACCAATAGAAATTTGAATTTGTTCTCCCTCTTTTTTCTGAGGCACCGTATTAATACGTAAATAACCATTATAAATACCTAATTCCGCATCCTGAGGAACCTGCACTAAAACTTTTAACGGGAATTGCTGAACCCCCTTCGGGATAGTGAAGGTTTCTCCCCTATCTACCGAGAGCCAAGACTTAATTTTATCCGGCACCTCAAAAATAGCCTTTACATCTAAATCATTTTCTGGCTGACCCTGAACTAAATAAATAGTGCTTTCGTAGCGAGATCCCTTAGTAAGCTTATCCACACTAAAAAATGGCGGGGAAATACCAAAGGCTGACACCTTAACAGGCATCATCAAAACCAACGAAAACATCAATAGGAAAGCGAGATTTAAGGGAATTAGCTTCTTCATAAGATACCTTCTAAGCCCGAATTCTACCCCTTTTAATCGGCGGAGTAAATCGCGGTGAAGGTGTTAGTACCAGTATAGGCTCCGGCGGGTTTACCAGAAGGAATTGCAATACCCCAATAGGTACCCTGAACAGATGGCGTACTAGAGGCGGTTGCTTTAATCAAATTTATCTGACGAGCGGTAGCGGAAGTGGATAGAGAGTAAGCTAGAGAGGCGTAAGTTACGGAAGTAGAACTATATTTCTGCTGAGCAGCTACGATCGTATCAGGACCCGTCATATCCGTACCCGAAAACTCTATATCTAATTTGTAATTACCGGTATTAGTGGTGGTAGCAACCTGATTGCTAGCACCAGTATCCGCGTTCGCCGCCAAAGTTCCATAGCTAATGCTCGCCGTAACATTTAAGGCATACAAAGAATTCAATTCCGCAGTGGAACTAGCAGTGGAACTAGCAACTTCAAAGTCAGTTGCCTTTACCATCGCTACCCAGTTTTCCGAAGGATAGGTAGAGCTAGCATCGGTTGCCTCCGCGTGATACCAAATATGCACAGTACCACTGGCATCACCAGAAGTGTCTACACCACCCGTACAAGAGTTAGCAACCTCACTCAAAGTGATGTTTCGATAACAATTATTATCATCCGCGGCACAACTAGAGGTAGCTGCAACTCCCGAACGATACAAAGTAGCCACAATAGAACCACTCGCAAAAACCGTATCACAACCATTACCGTCGGTTACGGTTGCAGTAATCGTAATACTAGTCGTTGCATTCTCCGTTAAGGTTATTGTACTAGGCGAAATAGCCACAGCAGTTACAGAAGGAGTAGCATTTCCTACAGTTA
>CAZHWX010000034.1:1115-5209 GCA_964536045.1 uncultured Candidatus Saccharibacteria bacterium | reverse complement strand
AATGGTTCGAAAGATTATTTGGTTTTTGGTAATCGCTGGTTTGGCTTACGCCAGCTATTCTTGGTACGCCAATTCTTGGGAGGTGCCTGGTCCTATTAAGAGAGTGCAAGAATACGCCACTACTTTGGTTAAGGGTGGCGCAGAAGAAAAGGCAAATGAGGTAAAAAATCAGGTGATGGGTTATGCGGATGAAGTAGTAACCGAAGCTAAGCAGGCGGCGGCTCAAAGCATCCAAGATAAAATTAGTGAAACTTTAAGTGGGGTAGCGGATAAGTTGGGGGAGGGTGTAGCTGGAGCGTTGGGGGTAGATTACACGGGATTATCAGATAAATCTGGCGTGGCTCAAACCGCACCTTCGGCTAGTGGCTCGGGTTTTGATACGCCACCGCCCGCCGCAGCAATTGGTTTGAAGGTTGGTAACCCGTTATCTCTAACTTTAAACAGGCCCGGAGTTTTTAAGGTGGATTGGGGAGATAATAAGACTTCTGAAGTTACGGTGCCAACAGATGGTAGTTTGGCAGTAACCCATGTTTGGACTCAAGCGGGAGATTATGAAATTTCTGCCAATTTAGGTTCGGTTTTAGTTTTTAAATATCCAATTCGCGTGTACGATAAATAAGTTGGAACATGTTAACTAGTCATTACAAAAATCAACAGGTGCGGGCCGGATTTTTAAAAATCTTGGCCGTAGTAGTTTTAATCATTATTTTTTGTGGTGGATTTTTATATGCAATTTTTCATGCTGATTTTTTAGCGGTTAAAGAATATAAAGTGATGGGGTTACGAGTAATTCCAGAGTCTAGTTTTTTGGAAGCAATAAAATTAGACTCAGCTTCTAATTGGTTGGGAGTCTTTGGACCTGATCGTATTTTAAATTGGCGTTCCGGGGAGCGACAGATTTTTGTTGGGGCTAATGATCCGTATTTAGCGGATGTCCATATGGAAGTAAATTGGTTTAAACGCACGGTAAATTTTTTAGCTGAGGAAAAGAAAACTAGTTTTATTTGGTGTAGGGATGAAAATTGTTTTGTGACCGATGATGAGGGAGAAGCTTTTGCAGTTGCCCCAGATTATGGAGGTCATTTAATAACAGAAATTAAAGATCAAAGAATTGGAAGTTTAGCAGTTGGGTTTAAAATTTTTGAAGATTTGGATTTATGGAACAATCTAAAAAAGAATATTTTTGAAATAAAATCTTCTGGTGTTGGTTTAGTTGGTATAAAAATTTTAGAAGAAGAGTCTAGGGAGTGGCAGGCCGTATTAAGTGGTGGAGGAGTATTAAAGTTTTCTTTGGATAAACCTATAGAAGATTTACCATCTATTTTAAGTAGACTTAGTAAAGATGTAGATTTGGAAAAAATGGAGTATGCGGATTTTCGAGTGCCCGGAAGAGTGTATTTTAAGTAGTTATAAATTATCTTTTTCGACAAAATAAAAATCGAGCGCTCCGGGCCGCTAGGCCAAGTCTTACGCGCTTTTTATTTTGTCGGAAAAGCTTTAAAGATTGTGTTAAAATTAGATAGATGAATTTAAAGGATCGTTCTGGTTTTACTTTGGTGGAGGTGCTTATTTATGCCGCAGTTTTTGCGGTTAGCGCAGTTTTTTTGGTACAAATTTTAACGACCGTTACGAGAACTCAGTTAAAACAAACTTCCGCTAACGAAGTAAATGCAGAAATTAGTTTTGTAGCTGAAACCATACAACGTTTAGTAAGAGAATCTGCTTTGGTAGAAAATGATGCGGGAGTAGCTACTACTACTTTACGTTTACGAACCACCGCTTCTTCTACGGATCCAACTCTAGTTTTCGTGGATGCCTCTTCCACTGCAATTTATTTACAACAGGGGAGCCAGAGTGCAGTACCTTTAACAGATGATAAGGTGACGGTTGGAAATTTTTCTATTACTAAATTTGAAAATATTGGAGCTTCAGCGGTGGTGCAGGTAGATTTAACTCTTAATTACAATACAAGTGCCGAACAGTCTAAGGCTTCACAGACTTGGCGGGGAGCAATAACTAGAGTATCGGCGGCAACTTTGGATTCTAGTATTTTGCCGAGCTCGGATGGTTCGCTTAATTTGGGAGGATCGTCTTCTCGTTGGCAGGATGGATACTTTGCTGGTTCTTTGGGTCTGGGTACTTCGCCGGTATCTGGAGCAAAAATAAAGAGTACAGGAAATATTGGCTTCTCCACCTCTACAGCTGGTTTGGTTTTGGTTTCTCCAAATGGAACTTGTTTTCAATTAGGGATTTCGAACGTGGGGATTTATACCACTAGTACGGTTACCTGTCCGTAAAGATGGTAATCAGTAATTAGCAAATAGTAATTGGGAGGAGAGGGGAATAAAAATATTTAGAGAGGATTGGTAGAGCATGGTACTAGTATGGAGGTGCTCTACCAAATCATATAGTTAGGTTTAAAAAAAGTCCTAAATAAGGGCTATTTTGAATAGATTGACAAATGTTATATATAGGTGTATAATGCGAGTAGAAAGTTAAAAACGGTTTGACCTGATGTTTCCGAAAAAATAGTAGGAAATGATGGGCAACCAAAATATATGAGGTGAGTTATGCGTAATAAATCCAATTTTATTTCCGCATTAACGTTGTTAGTAGATTTTCTTTCCAAGTTGTTTAAAGAAATTAAAAAACTTGGTGGCAACGAAGAAACAATCTATAAAGCAATGAACAGTGACAAGATTGTTGCGGAAATCGCAAAAGCAATTGTCGGCGTAAAACAAACTACCTCCCGTATCCTCAAATATCTGGAACTCTTAAATCCTAAATTCTCCATCTCTTCCGTGTCTTTCTCCAGAGATAAATTTTTAGCTTCCAAGTTGGGAGTTAAGGTGTACCTTTGGGATAACTTCAAGAATTGGATAGTTCCAGAACTTTCCGAAACAATTCCAGTCTTCTCTGGAAACTTAGCTTCTTACAAATTAACCAAGAATGTGTACGATAAAGAAATTCGTGCAGAAATTGGAGAGGATCAAATTTTCACTTCGGACGAAGTTTTGGCCATTATTTCCTTCAATATTTCCAAACAACCAAATGGTGAAGCTGGAGACTTTGAAAATACTGGTTATGCCAACATTTTCTATGTCCGCCTTAAGAGTGGAGAAGTAGTGGCGTTGTATGTGGGCTGGGACTCTGGCGCTCGCGAGTGGGGCTTGGATTCCGACCGTTTGGGCGATGGCTATTGGCGTGAGGACGGTCGTGTTTTTGCTCGCAGCTGACATTTCGCAACCCTTAATCTCTTTTCTGTTTTGTTCTTTCCCTTTTTTCACTCAAACCCTTTGTCTTTCTGACAGAGGGTTATTTTTTTATAATATTAAGGAAATTTCTAATTCTGCTGCGGACACGAGCTTCGGCGGAGAAATTTTAAGATTTTTTTGCATCGGATTTTTGTCGGACAAGTGCTGGCAGAAGAGTTATGCAACTAAAACTTAATAATGGAATGTCAGCTGGTGTTGCACGCTATCGGATTTAGAATCCGGAATAAGATTCAGCGCAAAAATTTTTTGATGCGTGGTGGAATAGACGGTGTGTGACACGAGAATTCGGGTAGTGACGTTGAATGTGAACTGGAACTCTGACGATCGCGAGTGGAACTTGAATTCCAACCGTTTGGACGATAACTATTGGAATGAGGACAATCGTGTTTTTGCTCGAAGCTTATTTTCCATTTTTGGGATAGCGGGTGCCTGGTTGGTTTTCCAGGCCCCGTTTCCAACCCCAAATCATTTTTCCTATTTCATTTAGTTTTTCTAGTAGTGGCGCATAATGAACGGTTTGAATATTTTTGGATTCCCAAGCCAACTGAAGTAAAAATTTAAGGATTTCTAATTTAGCCAAAGAATTATTTAGTTCGCGGAGTTTTTCTGTGGGTGAAGAATAAAGCGCTTTATGTATGCTTTCCGCACAATCTAAAAATTTTTTGTCTATTCGACCACCTAGGGTATAGCGGGTGTGTCGTGGTATATGAGCTAGAGAAGTGACCCAAGCTAAGTAAGTTTCCTTTAATTTAAAAACTAAACTAGGCGTTTTAGTCGTGTGGGGGGGTTAACTGGTAGGTTTGAAAAAATATTTTAAAT
>CAZHWX010000034.1:0-1105 GCA_964536045.1 uncultured Candidatus Saccharibacteria bacterium | reverse complement strand
CCCCCCCCCCCCCCCCCCCCCCCCCCCCCCCCCCCCCCCCCCCCCCCCCAAACGGGTCGGTTTGAAAAAATATTTTCCATATGTTTGAACATATCATATCTACAGAAAATTTATTGGAAGCGTGGCAAGAATTTTTACGGGGTAAAAGAAATCGCAATGATGTAGCGGAATTTTCTTTGAAGTTGTCGGACAATATAGCAATTTTGCATTTTGACTTACTGAATAAAATTTACCGCCATGGCGGGTATCAGGCTTTTAAAGTAAATGATAGTAAGCCGAGAAATATACATAAGGCCTCGGTACGCGACAGATTATTACACCATGCGGTTTATCGGATTTTGTATTCTTACTACGACAAATTTTTTATTAGTGATTCTTTTTCTTGTCGGAAAAATAAGGGAACGCATGCTGCACTCAGCCGTTTCCGAAGATTTTTCTGGAAAGTTAGTAAAAGTAACACCAAGCAGTGTTGGGTTTTAAAATGCGATATACGGAAATTTTTTGCGAGTGTAGATCAAACCGTTTTAATAACGATTTTAAGAAAAAGGATAAAAGATGAGAACCTTATTTGGTTGTTGGAGAATATAATTGGTAGTTTTAATTCTGGTCAACCTAGGGTTGGCTTGCCACTAGGGAATTTAACCTCGCAATTATTGGCTAACGTATATATGAACGAACTAGACCAGTTTATAAAACAAAAACTAAAAATTAAATTTTACCTGCGTTATGCGGATGATTTTGTGGTTTGTTCGGAGAATAAAAGTTATTTATTAGATTTAATTGAACCAATAAAGAAGTTTTTAGGAGAAGAATTAAAACTTCAACTACATGAGGATAAGATTTTTATAAAAACCATAACTTCTGGTTTGGATTTTTTGGGCTGGGTTAACTTTCCAGACCACCGAGTATTGCGGAGTGCAACCCGCAGGCGAATGTTTGTTCATATACGAGAAAATTCAAGATTAGAATCACTAAATTCTTATTTAGGGCTTTTAAAACATGGAAATACCAAGAAGCTGGAGAAAAGACTAATGGAGGGCTTCGGTTCAAATTAGCACTTGACGAGTTTGAGTGCTAAAATATAATAGTTAAGATGACTGATAGG
>CAZHWX010000033.1:0-5246 GCA_964536045.1 uncultured Candidatus Saccharibacteria bacterium | reverse complement strand
GCGGATTCTTGATTAGCTAATATTTTTTGACCAACCTTATCGTGTTTAGGTTGTAGCTCTAAAATATTTTCTAGGTTTTGATATTGGGCGAGAATTTGGTTGGCCCCTTTTGGGCCCACCCCTGGAACACCAGGGATGTTGTCGGAGGTGTCACCGACCAAACCTTTATAGTCGGGAATTAGCTTTGGTAAAACTCCAAACCTAGCAATGACCGCCGCCTCGTTATAGCGCACTACCTCTCCTTTTTTGCCTGGGGTTTCCACTTCTACTAGTGGGTCGCGTACTAATTGGAGGGTGTCTAAGTCTCCCGACAAAACAATGGTTGGGATTTTTTCCGCGGCAAATTTTTCTGCCAAGGTGCCCAAAATATCGTCAGCTTCATAGCCCCCCAAAGAAACGGTTTTTATACCGAAGACTTCAAATAATTTACGAGCTTCTTGAAGTTGAAAAATTAAATCAGCTTCGGCGGGTGGACGATGAGCTTTATATCCTGCAAACATTTTTTTGCGAAAAGTTGGTTCGGGTAAATCAAAGGCTGCAGCCGCAAAGGTAAATTGTTGGCCGGATAAAATTTTTAAGAGCATCGCTGATAGTCCGTATAGGGCACCTACCGCTCGACCATCCGGAGAGGTGAGTGGGGGCAACGCGTGATAAGCGCGATGGATAAGACTGTTACCGTCAATTAATAAGGCGCGAGACATGAGTTTTAGTTATTAGTGGTAATTCTATGGTACGGGTTTCGGAGTTGGTATGACTTATTTTTATTTTAAAAGAAGATTTAGGTAGAGCTTTAATTATTTTTTCTGGCCACTCTACCGCGATAATGGTTTTATCTTTTTTAATTTTGTTAAAATCAAAAATTTTGGCGTCTTCCGGGGCTAAACGATAGGCGTCAATGTGATCTAATTCCCAACCAGAACTTCCTTTGTAGCTTCGTAGTAAAACAAAAGAAGGACTAAGAATGGTTTTTTTAATTCCCAAGCCTTTTGCTAAACCCTTTATAAAAAATGTTTTACCCGCACCTAGATCACCGGATAAGGTTAAGAGGGTAGATTGTTTATTTTTAATGAACCAATCCGCTAAAACTTCCCCAAGTTTTTTGGTTTCTTTGTCGGATTTGGAATAAAAATTAAAGTAATTCTTTTTTGCCATTATAATCAGCGCCCAAGTGGCGATAAGCTTTTTCGGTAGCGACTCGGCCACCTGGAGAACGATGTAGAAGTCCAAGTTTTATTAAAAACGGCTCATACACCTCCTCTACGGTTCCTACGTCTTCATTTAGAGCAGCCGCGATAGATTTTATACCAACTGGTCCACCTTTAAATTTTTCAATTATAGAAAGTAAAAGTTCGCGATCTGTTTTTTCTAAGCCCAAAACGTCAATTTCTAACATGTCTAAAGTTTTTTGAACACTCTCCTCGTCTATTTGCCCACCTCTATATAGTTGAGCGTAGTCGCGAGCCCGCTTAAGAAGGCGATTAGCAATACGAGGAGTGAAGCGAGATGCCGCAGCTAAGGCTTTACCGGCGGGTTTATTTATTTTTACTCCTAATAAATTAGCGGAGCGTTGCAAAATGTGCTCGATGTCTTCAGCTTGATAATATTCCAAGCGGAAAGAGGCGCCGAAGCGAGAGCGAAGTGGGGCGGAAAGCAAACTAGCTTTAGTGGTAGCGGCCACAATGGTGAATGGGGGAAGATCTAAAGAAAAAGTTCTGGCGGATGGTCCTTTGCCTACAATCAGGTGAAGCTTCCGGCTTTCCATGGCGGGGTAAAGAATTTCTTCTACCGATTTATTTAGGCGATGAGCTTCATCAATAAATAAAATCTCGTTTGGTTGTAGGTTGGTGAGAAGAGCGGCTACATCACCGGGTTTTTCCAAAGATGGACCAGAAGTAGAACGTACAGCAACACCCATTTCCTTACCAATTAAGTAGGCGAGAGTGGTTTTACCTAATCCCGGTGGACCAAAAAACAACAAATGATCGCAAGTTTCGTTGCGACCCTTAGCGGCATCAATGATTAAACGGACATTATTCTTAACCGCTTCTTGTCCAATATATTCAGACCACTGACTTGGCCTTAAAGATAGGTCAAAAGAGGAGTCCTCGGAGGTTGGTTTGGTGTTTTCCAGGGGGTCCATGGGGTTATTGACAAAAATTGTCTATTGTGCTAAACTCTGCACATAAGTTGATTTTAGCTTAAGATCTGTGGGTAAACGGGATTCTTCCTTAAATTTAAGGACTTTCTGGTTACGGCTGGGAAACTCCTCGGGAGGACCTACTCTTTTCTGAAAATTATTTTCGGAAAAGCCTTTTCAAATTGCCTCCGGGCAATTACCCACAGATCTTAGGCTGAAATTTTTTATTATTCCACATCCGGCCCACCGGCTGTTTTTTATTTTCCTGTCCGTAGTTCGTTAGATAGCCAAGAGATGGGACCAGTTAGGCGCTCCACCTCGTTAAAGGTAGTGGTGCCTTGGATAGTTTTCAAAACACCGTCTTCTTGCATTGTAACCATGCCCTGACTTTTTGCCAAGCGTTTTAATTCCATTTCAGTGGGATCTTTATAAATAGCTTCTTCTTCAGCATCACTAACGTGAAATAATTCAAAAATAGAAACTCGTCCTTTATAGCCAGAACCATGACATTTTTCACAACCCACCGCTTCAAAGAGATTTATTTTTTCAAAATCTTTTTGATTAACTCGCGCGGGAAGAGATTTTATAAATTCTTGGAATTTATTTATTTGTTCGGGGGTCGGAGTAATAGATTTTTTACAATCTGTACATAAACGACGCACTAGTCGTTGGGCAATTACTAAAGAAAGAGCTGGTCCTACGCTTTGAGGACGAGATCCTAGTTCTAAAAGACGGGGAATGGCGCCAACCGCATCGTTCGTGTGGAGAGTAGAGAACACCATGTGCCCAGTTAAAGCGGCGTTTAAACCAATTTCCGCAGTTTCACCATCGCGGATTTCACCGATTAAAATCACGTCTGGATCTTGGCGTAAAATAGAACGTAAACCCGAAGCAAAAGTGTAGCCAGCCTCCGGATCTACCTGGGTTTGAGAAATTCCCGAGAGACGATATTCAATTGGATCTTCTACGGTAATTATTTTTATTTCTGGTGAACGAACCTTTTGGAGAAAGGCATAAAGAGTGGTGGTTTTACCGGAGCCGGTTGGACCAGTATTTAAAATTAAGCCGTCTGGTTTTTTTAATTCTTCTTCTACTAAATTTAAATCGTCGGGACGAAAACCCAAGCTAGTTAATTCGGTTACTAAACTTTTTGGATCTAAAATTCTTAAGACTGCAGTTTGACCATATTCCGAGGGGATAATAGAAAGACGAACTTCAATCTCTCGGTCTTCTAAACGAAAAGTAAAACGACCATCTTGAGGTTCTTCGCTTAAATTTATTTTTAGACCAGAGAGAAGTTTAAGGCGAGTAATAATTGCTTTGAATACTTTAGGTTCTAATTTGTTGTAGCCATCTTTTAAAACTCCATCTAAGCGTAAACGTACTAAACCACCCTTCTCATTGGGCTCTAAGTGAATATCGGAAGATTTTAAAGCGAGCGCACCACTTAAAATAAATTCCAAAACTTCCGAGGTGAGGGTGGTGGGAACGTTTTCTAAAGCTAAAGAAAATTTTTGTAGACTATCCACCGATTTAATAGTTTCTTCTAGGTGTTTAGAATTTAAATCTACGGAGCCGGTAATTTCTTTTACTCCTTTCTCGGGTACAAATTGATAATGATCCCAGGCGTGGTCTAAGCCGGTTTTAGAAGTAATGAAAACTTCTAGTTCATAATTATTATCTTTTAGGTTTTTAAGTAGCTCCAAGGTTTTAGGTAGGCGAGTATCTAGAGCAGCAATAGTTAATTTCTTTTTTAGAAGTTGGAGGGGAACAATTAAAGCTTCGCGTGCTTCCACTTCTGGCACTAATTGCATTGCATCAATCTCGGTGGGCACGCTTACAGAAACTAAGTCTAAATAAGGAGCGCCAATTTCTGCGGCGCGTCGTTTTGCATCCACTTCTTCTGCGGCTCGACGCTGAGCAAATAGCTGTTGATTCAAAGAGTTATTATCCATTCCCTATAAGTATGCCACGGGGTTATACTCTAGAGAATGGTTTTGTTCTTATACGGCCCCGATTCCTTACTTCGCCTACGTAGAACTAAGGAGCTTTTAACCGCTTATTTAGAGAAAAATGCGGGGGCGGATCGTTTGCGTTTGGATTTGGCGGAGGATCCAGAAAATTGGAAAAAGGCGGCTGCTTTTTTACACCAACCGTCGATGTTCGCGGAAAAGAAATTTTTATGGGTAGATTCCGCGACCGAACCAGAGGGGGTGGCGTGGAGGAAATTATTAAAAGAATTTTTATTAGATGAAAAAGTTTTTATTTTATTAACCGAAGACAGGGAGCCGCGGAAAGATTTTAAATTTTTATTAGATAGTCCAGCTAAAGCGGAAGGTTTCCCCGAGCTTACGGGGGAGGGGTTAAAGAATTTTGTGTTACGAGAAATAAAAAAATTAGATTTAAAAGTAACGCCGGATATTTTAAAAAATATTTTACACCGAATAGAGGGCCCCGGCGCTTCTTGGCGAGTAGTTTCTCTACTTAATCAATTAGTAGCTTTAGATGAAATTAATTTAGAAACTATAAAAGCTTTAACCGAAGTAGAGACTCAGGCGGTGCCAGTTTCTACGGCGAAGTTTGCGAGTAGCGGACCCTTAACTGCGGGACGCTTGGAAGCGTTGGAGCATGGAATTTTGAGTGGCGATCCAGCCTACCTTTTCAACTCTTTAACTTTCCGTTTACGGGGCAAGGAGCTTTTAATGCTTGCGGATTTAGATGCGGATATAAAGCTTGGGGGATTAGAGTATGAAGAGGCGCTACTCAAAATTGCTTTAGGTTAGAACTAATAAAAAATCCCCGATAGTCGGGGATTTTTAATTACTTAGTTTTGGTTTTAGCTAAACGCTTAGTCAAACGAGACTTGAGGCGGTTGGCTTTATTTTTCTTAATGAAGCCAGACTTAGCCAACTTATCCAAGGTCTTGTAAGAAGCGGACAAGTTTTCGGCAGTCATCTCGCGGCGGAAAGTCTTAAGAGTTCCTTTAAGTTTGGCTTGGCGCGCCAAGTTACGAGCTCGGTTGCGGCCAGTCTTACGGAGTTCCTTTTTAGCAGTCTTAGTTTTCGGCATATAACCGACATAGATTAGGGTTTTTAGCCCAAATTGTCAA
>CAZHWX010000032.1:0-5348 GCA_964536045.1 uncultured Candidatus Saccharibacteria bacterium | reverse complement strand
TGTGGTTTGGATTATTTCCGAATTACCGAAGAGAATTTAGAAATAAAAAATAAACAGAAGGAAATTTTTTTACAACAAATTAAACTAGCCAAAGAAGTTAAAAAGCCCTTAATGATTCATTGTCGGTCTGCTTTTCCTGATCTCATTCAACTACTAAAAGAAAATAAATCCGAATTAAATTCTGTGCCTGGAATTACCCATTTTTTTGCGGGTACTCCAGTGGAAGCTAAAGAACTTTTAGATTTAGGTTTCTATTTTACCTTTGGAGGAGTGATTACCTTTGTGCGAGATTATGACGAGGTTATTAATTTAGTTCCACTCGATAGAATTATGTCGGAGACGGATGCTCCCTATGTAACTCCGGCGCCGTATCGTGGAAAACGTAATGAACCTTCTTATGTGGTGGAAGTGGTTAAGAAATTAGCTGAATTGAAAAAAGTTTCCGTGGAAACTATGGCGGATCAAATTTGGGCTAACGCAGAAAAAATATTTAGTATAAAAAATCCCGCCTAAGCGGGATTATTGGTAGAATCGGTAACCAACTACAAAGTAGTGGTGAATTTTTGGGGGTACCAATAAATAAAGAGTGGTGGAAACCGTTAGGTGGAGTAAGGCTAGTTCGTATAAATTTTTTCTTTTTAAAAATATTGCCGACATTATTACTCCTCCTGGTAGGGTCGCTATAGTTAGGAATATATTTGGCAGGTGTAGTAAAGAAAAAATTATTCCTACCACCAAGATAGTCGGCACGGTCCGACTATTAGACAGTGAATATAAGCGATTAGTTAAATAAGAATTTAGAATAATTTGTTGGCCCAAGGCCCAAAAATATCCGCGCATCGCTTTTTCTGGTAGGTGGGTAAAGCCAGCCTGCCAACCAGAAATCATTTCTATTTTTTTAAATCCATAAATAAAAATGAAGACTACTAAAATAGTCAGGCTAGTAGTAAAACTACCCAACCCAAAGTTCAACCACTCCTCTTCTCGAGTTAAAAAACTCGCCAATATTGTTAAAAAGATAAACGGTACAATAATTGGTTTTTCTACCCACCAAAGTTGAATCAAGCATAGAGAAAGCAAGATTAGAACCTCCAACACCTCATCTCTTTTCATAAGTTACCTCCCTAATTTTGTAAGTTCTGTCGGTATTATACAGATTATCTTTAATTTGAGAATCGGTTTTCCCTCGGCTACAATACCCCTATGTCCAAAGCTAAGAAATACGATTTTAAGAAGTTGGAATCGCGCTGGCAAAAGACCTGGGAAAAAGAAGGTATTTACCAGCCAAATTTAAAGTCTTCTAAGAAGCCTTTTTATAACCTAATGATGTTTCCATATCCTTCGGCGGAAGGGTTACACGTGGGAAACATGTATGCTTTTACCGGTTCGGATGTCTATGGTCGTTTAAAGCGGATGCAAGGAAATGACGTTTTTGAGCCAATTGGTTTGGATGGTTTTGGTATTCACTCTGAAAACTACGCCATTAAAGTTGGAACTCATCCAGTTAAACAAGCTCAAATTTCGGAAAAGCGTTTTTATAAACAACTTCAAAAAATAGGTAATGGTTTTGCTTGGAATAATAGATTAGAAACCTACAATCCAGATTATTACCGTTGGACTCAGTGGGTTTTTATTCAGCTTTGGAAAAAGGGTTTAGCCTATCGCAAAAAACAAACTGTTAATTGGTGTCCATCTTGTAAGACGGTTTTGGCGGACGAGCAAGTAGAGGGTGGAAAGTGTGAGCGTTGTTCCTCGGAGGTGGAGCAGCGAGATTTGGAGCAGTGGTTTTTCCGCATCACTAAATATTCGGATCGTTTATTAAAGAATTTAGATAAGATGGATTGGTCGGAAAAAATTAAAATTGCTCAACGTAATTGGATTGGTAAATCGGAAGGAGCGAGTATTAAATTTCAAATTCCTAATTCCAATTTTGAAATTGGTGAAGTAGAAGTTTTTACTACTCGTCCCGACACTTTATTTGGCGTTACCTTTTTAGTGATTTCTCCAGAGTTAGCTAAAAATTGGATGAAATTAGGTTGGTCTGCGGGGGAGAAGGTTAAAAAATATATAGAGAAAGCCTTATTAACCAGAGTTAAAGAACAAGATATTGGTCAAAAGGAAAAATCCGGAGAATTTACTGGTTTGCACGCTGTAAATCCAGTGAACGGAGAAAAAATTCCAGTTTGGACTTCGGATTATGTACTAGCTGGTTATGGTACTGGTGCAATTATGGCGGTGCCTGCGCATGATGCGCGAGATTTTGAATTCGCTAAAAAATATAACTTACCAATTAAAGAAGTAATTTCTGGTGGTAATCCCCACGAGTTGTGGGAGGGTGAGGGAGAGACAATTAATTCTGGGAAATTTTCTGGTATGGATTCGGAACGAGCTAAGTGGGAGATAACTAAATTAGCGAATGGAGAGCGAAAGTCTCAGTTTCGTCTTCGAGACTGGTTAATTTCGCGTCAGCGCTATTGGGGCGCCCCAATTCCAATGATTCACTGTGAGGCCTGTGCTAAGGCGGGTAAGGGCGAACAAAGGGGTATGCCGGGGTGGTACGCGGTTAAGGAGAGTGATTTGCCGGTTAAATTACCCATGGTTAAGGAGTTTCGCCCACAGGGTACGGGAGTTTCGCCTTTGGCTTCGGTTAAATCTTTTTACGAAACGAAGTGTCCACACTGTAAGGGTAAGGCGCGCCGAGAAACCGATGTTTCTGATACTTTCTTGGATTCGGCTTGGTATTATTTGCGATACCCAAGTGTTAAAGAGAAAAAAGTTGCTTGGAATAAAGATTTATTAAAGAAGTGGTTTCCGGTAAATATGTATATTGGAGGCGCTGAACATTCTGTGCTCCATCTTTTATATGTGCGTTTTGTAGCGATGGCTTTAAAAGATATGAAGTTTACTAACTTTGAAGAGCCCTTCAAAACTTTTCGGGCACACGGACTTTTAATTAAGGATGGAGCTAAGATGTCTAAATCTAAGGGCAACGTAGTAAATCCAGATGAATATATTGAACGGTTCGGTGCGGATTCCTTGCGAACCTATTTAATGTTTCTCGCGCCATTTGAACAAGGTGGAGATTTTAGAGATCAATCCATGTTGGGAGTGGTTAGATTTTTGGAAAGGGTTTGGAAATTTTTCGATCGAGAGCTTCCTAAAAATCCAACCAAGAATTTGGATCTTTCGCGTTTAGTCCATCAATCTATTTCTAAAATTACAGAAGATTTAGAAAATTTACGTTACAACACCGCTATTAGCTCCTTGATGATTATGTTGAATGGATTTGAAGCTAATATTAATTCTGTGAGTCGGTCGGAGGCGGAAATTTTCTTGAAGCTTTTAGCTCCTCTTGCTCCACATATCACGGAAGATATTTGGCGTTCTTTGGGTAATAAAAAATCTATTCATATTTCCGTGTGGCCCAAAGCAGAGGCTAAATTTATGAAGGTGGATGAGGTTGATTTGGTGGTTCAGGTGATGGGTAAGTTTAGAGGTACGGTAAAAATTCCTTTTAACTCATCTCAGGGTGCAGTAGAGCAGATAATTAAAAAATTACCAAGATTTGAAGAGTGGTTTGGGGGTAAGACGGTGAAGAAGGTAATTTTTGTGCCCAACAAAATAATCAATTTTGTTCTAGAATAAAAATATGAAGAGTACGACTTTCTTGGTTCTTCTTTTTATTCTCTCCTTGCTAGCTTTCGGAGCTACTCAGGTAATGTCCGGCAAGCTTAAGCCGGTGGGAAATTTGAGTTTGTTTAATTTCAAGCCCCAACTAGATATTCGTCCGGTAGTTTCGGATTCTGGAGTGGTGCAAGATATTGCTCCTAGAGTGGAGCCACCAGTGGGTATCTCTAATTCCGATTTATCTCCTTGGTATGGTCAGGTAAAAATTTCTTCTTTTACTCCTAATCGTTCTTTTGGAGATAGAAATGGTTTTGTATTGAGTGCTAATTTAAACAGTAGTAACCAATCTGTCTCAGTTACTGGTTGGATAATAAAGGCTAATCGTTGGGATATGAAAATCCCAGCAGGAGCCAATGATTATCCGCCTTATGGCTTATTACCAGAGGGGAATATAACTTTAGAAAACGGGGGAGTGCTACGGGCTCAGTATGGGGTAAGCCCAATCGGTAAGAACTTTCGACCCAATGTCTGTTCTAATTATCTAAAACAGACTTATACCTTTGATCCTCAATTGCCACCCATGAATTGTCCGCCGGTTTATACGAGAGAAGAAATTGCTGGAGAAGCGGGAGTTTGTCAGAATTTACTACTTTCTATTCAAAATTCTTGTCGACCAGCTACCAGCGAAGAAACGAGCAAATTAACTTATGCCGAATTTAAGGATTGTGAACCTTTTCTAAAAAGGTTTAATTATGTAGATTGTTATTCTCGCAACAAAGAACTTCCTAATTTTTATTCTAAGGAGTGGTTGGTTTGGCTTAAATACCCAATTTTAACTGATAAAGATCACGATCAAATATTACTTTTGGATAATAATGGTTTAGTGGTAGATCGCTATATTTATTAAGTATCAATAATAAAAAATCCCGCATATGCGGGATTTTTTATTTTCGCTCAGTTAAACGAAGTTCAAATTCAATTGGTTCTTGATTCCGTAAAATCGCTAAAGTTATAGTTTCTCCCACCTCCGAATTTTCTAGAAAATCTGGGATGCCTTTTTTATCGGTTAATCTTTCCCCATTCCAGGCTAAAATTATATCTCCTTCCAAAATTCCTGCTTCTGCTGCCGGACTTTTATCTATAACCGCTTTGTCAAAAAAATGTTCTTTAGTAACTATTGCTCCATGCTCTATAGATAAATTAAATTTTTTGCGAACATCGTTATTTATATTGGCATAACGAATGCCTAATAGTGGTCGACGGATACGTCCATATTTTCGCAAGTCTTCTAAATCTTTTTGAGCAGATTTAATTGGAAGAGCAAAGCTGATATTTTCTGCTCCGGAAACCATCGCTGCATTAATACCAATCACTTGGCCATACAAATCCGTTAATGGTCCGCCAGAGTTGCCTGGGTTAATAGCGGCATCGGTTTGGATGAGCCCTCGTAATTCTTGCACTCTTTCTCCATCCGCCTGAGCGGTAACGGAACGGGATAGGCCGGAGATTATACCTTCTGATACGGTATTTCTAAAAAGACCCAAAGCATTACCAAAAGCTAAGACTCGTTGGCCAAGTTCTAAATCTTTAGAGTTACCAACTGTAACGTATGGTAACGGCCGGTCCACTTCAATTTTTAGGATGGCAATATCGTTTATTGGATCTTTGGCTACAATTTCTGCGTTGTAATATTCGTCATCAGATAGGGTAACCCAGTATTC
>CAZHWX010000031.1:0-5540 GCA_964536045.1 uncultured Candidatus Saccharibacteria bacterium | reverse complement strand
CTAAAAATTGAAAATTAATATCTCGACGACGCGCCCCAATCGCTTTGCGTAAACCAATTTCCCGCGTACGTTCCGTAACGGTAGTTAACATCATATTCATAATGCCGATACCACCCACCAACAAAGAAATACCCGCCACTGCTCCTAAAAGAATAGTTAGAGTTTGAGTAATAGTAGAAGCGGTCGCCACAATATCTGCCTGATTCATAATATTAAAATCAGCATTTTGGGGATCGGAAATATTATGAGTTTGGAGCAAAGTAGTGGTTAGCTCCGCCTGCAAAGTAACCATAATTTCTGCGCTTTTAGCCTGCACACTAATCGTGGAAAAATGATCACTACCCGCTAAAAATTTTTGTGCGGTAGAAATTGGCACAAAAATAATATCGTCCTGACTACCAAATCCGGTTCCCCCTTTAGTTTTAGTTAAGCCAATAACCCTAAATTCAATTTGTTTAATTCGAATAGTTTGACCCACCGGATCTACCCCTTCTCCAAATAAATTATCTCGTGTAGTTGGACCAATCACCGCTACCTTACTCATACCACGGATATTTTGATCCGAAATATAAGAACCCAAATCCATCTGCACATTACGCACCACCGTATAACTTGGCACAGTGCCAATTACCGAAGTGTTAGTATTTTTACCTCGCGCCGTTATTTGATATCGTCCCGATAATTCCTGAGCTACCGCACCAACATTAGGTAAAGCTAATATAGCATCCACATCGTCTTGTACTAAGCTACGCGCCGAACCCAAACCCTGACTCACCTGCTGACCTACGCCTCGTTGAGCACCCGGATAGACTAATAGTAGGTTGGAGCCAATTGATTGAATGCTGGCCTGAATAGAGCCTTGGGCACCCTGACCAATAGAAACCATGGCTATCACCGAAGCGATACCAATAATAATGCCAAGCATAGTTAAACTAGTCCGAACCTTATTGCCAGATAAAGCTTCGTAAGTCTCTTGTAATGTATCGCCTAATTTCATTGGTGATTATGTAAAACTCTTTGATTGTGATTTTTTCGATCTTCTACTATTAAACCATCGCGAATATGAATAATTCGTTTAGCATGTTCTGCCACATCTGGCTCGTGAGTAATTAAAACAATAGTTCGGTTTAATTCTTTATTTAATTTTTGAAAAGTTCCTAAAACTATTTCACCAGTCTTAGTATCTAAATTACCCGTAGGTTCGTCGGCTAAAATTAAGGTGGGATTATTAACTAAGGCTCTAGCAATCGCTACCCGTTGAATCTGACCACCAGACAATTGATTAGAGCGGTGGTGAAAGTGATCCTCATCTAAACCCGCACTTTTCAAGGCCTCCTCCGCTCTCTTTTTCCGCTCTTCTCCATGTACTCCCGCATATACCAAAGGCAACATCGCATTTCGCAAAACTGTGGCCCGAGGCAAAAGATTAAAGGCCTGAAAAATAAAACCAATTTTATCGCGTCGAATATCTGCTAGTTCATCATCCGACATTTTAGAAACATCTCGATGATCTAATAAATAATGGCCACTAGTAGGTGTATCTAAGGCTCCCAAAATATGCATTAAGGTGGACTTACCCGAACCAGAGGGGCCCATAATTGCCACAAACTCCCCTTCTTCTATTTTTAAACTAACTCCACCTAAAGCTACTGTGTCTATCTCTCCAGTTTTATATATTTTTTTAACGTCGCGAACTTCAATCATATTAACGAGGGATACGTGTTCCACCGCTCGTACCAGTTCGACTACCTCCAAACAAACTAGTAGCACTAGGTGCGGTTTGAGTAGTAGCGGAAGAAGTAATAGTTTTTATAACTATCTGATCCCCCTCCTTCAAACCAGATACAATCTCAGTTTGGGTATCGTTAGATAAACCAGTAGAAACTTCTTGCCTACGAGGTGCGGTTGCCGAAACAAAACCTTCGGTTGGATTATATTTTGGAGGTACATTTTCCAAAACCTCTACAAAGCTTTTTTCTCCAAAAATCTTTATAGAGCCGGCGGAAACATATAAAACATCTTGTTTAGAGTCGGTAATAATAGAAGCACTAACACTCATACCCGGCTTAATCATGGTGCCGTCTGCATTAAAACTTATTTTAACCGTATAATTAACCACTCCCTGACTAACCGTAGCCAAAGAATCCACACTAGTTACCAATCCTTCTAGTTTTAAATCCGGCAAAGCATCAAAGGTTAAATTGGCCTTTTGACCGGTGACTACCTTAGCCACATCCACCTCGTTTAAGGTAACTTCTGCAATCTTTTGAGAGGTTAATAGACTCGCTACCACCGAGCCATTAGAAACGGAATCTAATTTTTTAATCGCAATAGAAGCTACCGTGCCATCAAACGGCGCCTTTAAATAATAATCTGATAGTTTTTCTCGAATATCTCGTAGGGCATTTTCCTTTTGAGTTACCGAAATTTCTGAAGATCTAACATCTAAAGGATCTGCTCCATTTTTTAAATCCGCTAACGACTCCACATTTTCTTGAATAGATCGCTCCGAATTTACAATAGCGTCTTTATAAGATTTGATAGAGTTTCTAGCATTTAACAAATTCGTTAAATGAGAATTAACCTGAGAAGTATAACTACTCAAAGTGGTTAAATCCGCCGTAGCTTCGGAATTAGGTCGAATATTCCGTTTAGTCATTTCGTCACTGTAAAATTGAATTAAATTATTTCCACTTTTTACAGTTTCCGCTACTAACTTTCCCATTTCATAAGTACTACTTATTATTTCTTCCACTTTTTGACTAGAAGAAAAACGACTAGTCGCCTTGTAGTCCGCAAAAGATTTATCGTAAGCAACACGCATTGCCGCATAATCATCTGCTAAATCCTTTTTATATTGTTCTGCTAATAAATAGTTATAAGTACCCGCAGCACCGGCATAAAAATCGGAACCCCATTGTCCACCTAAAGCTGAGTTACTAGAAAAGAAAGTTTCCTGTAGGCCGGTTACAACAGTGGGTAAATCCAAAAAGGCATCCGAAACCGAATTAAAACCGTCTTCATAAGCCTTACTTAAATCACTTTCCGCATTAGCTTTATTTTCCTTGGCTTTAGCTAAGGAATTCTCCGCCTGAATTAAACTTAATTGATCTGGTGGTTGTTTTAATTTTTCTAAAGACAACTTAGCACTTTCTAAAGAAGCCTCTGCATCCCGAATCGATTTTAAAGCGTCGCGAGTATCCAACTGCATAATTAAAGTCCCCGCCTTAACCTGCGCCCCCTCTAACACGGGCACTAAAACTACATCCCCGGAGGCTCTAGCTTTTAGATCTAACTGATTAGAAGCCGAAACCTGACCAGTTCCAGTTACCGTAACCAGTACCTCCCCCTTCTTAACTCCTGAGGTTATATATCTAACCTCTTCCACCGTTGGAAAAATAACTCCGTATAATTTATAACCACCAAAAATAACTACTAATAAAATTAGTATCGCCCAAAATTTGTGATGCTTAGCCCAATTCCAAATAGAATTTATTTTATTTCTCATAATTATTTATTTTCTGGTAGAGCCGGCATAATCCGAATAAGTTTAGCCTCCACCTGACCCTCTTCATTTGGAGCACCCATAACCACCACCAAGTCGTCTAATTTTAAATCACTAACCTCCAAATTATCTCTAAATTGACGAATTATTGTGCTAGAAGTAATTTTTACTAATTTTTCCGAACCATCCGGAGACTGCACTACAACAATTGGTAAATCTAAATTAATTATTTTACCCGTAGCTCCATGAGCTTCAAAAAATGGCTTAGGACCTAAATCTCTCGGCATCATGCCAGATTTAGGACCATTAAAACTCCGATGATACTCCTCTCCCAAACGATAGGAAAAAGAAGCCTTCTTATAGCCCACTACTACTCCTAGTTGAAAAACTAAAACTAAAAACAACAAACCCCCAACTAAATACACTGCAGTCTTCCAACTCTTAAGACTCAACTGACTGAAAAAGTTTTTTATATTTATCATAATTTATTTTTAACGGAACATTGGACGAAAAGATCCGCGAGCCGACAAAATTAAAATCAAACCGCAAGCCAAACAACTGAGTAGGCCCCAAACTGGCATAGATTCCAAAAGTAAAATTCCGAAGTCCGGTGCAAAAGCTAAAACCTCCTTAGTATCGGAGAAAAACATATTTAAATAATCTCCAAATCCAGAAGTAGCTAATTCACTAAGTAGCTGATTAATAGAAAACCAAAATCCAACTAAAGAAAAAATTCCTAAACTTCTTTTAAAAACAATTTTACGAGTTTCGTACCCACGAACTCTTAACATAACCCTATCCGCTAAACCAGCAGGAGGATCCTTAAAATCCAGATTATAAAAAGGGTTGGTGGTCATATCTCTATTAATAATACGATTACCTATCCCTGTCTGGTGCATCCCCTTCCAATCTATCTCTTAACTTCCTTAAAACTCTTAAATGGCGGCTTTTTACGGTGTTTAGGGGCTTATTTAGAGCTACAGCAATCTCCTCGAAAGTTAATTCCTCCGTATAGTGTAAAAGTAAAATTTCCCTATCCTTAGGCTCCAGAATAGAGAGGATTTTATCCACTTTTTCTTTACTCTCTAAACGACTAAAAATATCCTCTAAAGAAGGCGCGGAATCTGCTAAATTTTCTACCCAGTCTTCATTGTCTTTTTCTAAATAGGAAAAGGAGTAAGTTTTTTTCTTTTTTAAATAATCTAACGCAGAATTGCGAGCAATAGAAAACAGCCACGTTTTAAATTTGAATTGAGGTTTAAATTGATCACTATTTTTCCACGCCTTAAAGAATGCCTCCTGAGCACAGTCCTCCGCAGCCGACTCTTCCTGTAAATAATTAACCAAAAAACCATACACTGGACGTAAATAACGCCGCATTAATTCTTCAAAAGCCGAAGATTTACCATCTTCTACCACCATTTCCATTAATCGTTCGTCCGAAAAAGTAGATAAATCCATTAAAAGCTAACTCAGTATAGCTTCAATCTTGGTATAATGAAAAATATGGAAATCATACGTAAACACGAAAAAATTATTCGTTTGTTTATAGTAACCACCTTTTCTCTCTTACCTCTTGCCCTATTTGCAATTTTTATGGCTTTTCGCATTAGTCAGGTAGCCGAAGAGCGCGCCATTGTAGAGGCCGATCGATTAGTGAGAGTAATAGAAAGTCAGCAAGAACAGGTATTTAGAAATATCCGCAACACCTTAATCAGCTTAATTCAATTTGTAGAAGTAGAAGATGAAAATTTAAAAACCAATAACTGTAATAATACCTTTGCCTCTCTACTTAACCACATGAATCACAAAGAAAAAATGTACAACAATCTGGCCATAGTAGACCAATATGGGAACATATTATGTAATGGCTCGGGAGATTCTACCCAAATAAATATTGCGGATCGAGATTATTTTCAAATGGCCCTACAAAAAAGAGATTTTGTGATAGGAGAGTATATAATCGGCCGAATATCGGGTGAACCCACTCTACCAGTAGCTTACCCCACTCTAGACGAGGCTGGACAAGTTAAAT
>CAZHWX010000030.1:0-5672 GCA_964536045.1 uncultured Candidatus Saccharibacteria bacterium | reverse complement strand
CGATCCCGCAATCGGGTTAAGTAAACAATATTGATGGCCTAAAATCAACATTTTAGGTATATAATGTAGGTATGAAAGGATATATCTCCAATATTGAGCAGGATACCCAGTCGAATGGTAATTTTCGCAAAGTTTTATATACCGGTAAGCACAGTCAGTTGGTAGTAATGTCATTATTGCCGGGTGAAGAAATTGGTGCCGAAGTTCACAATGTGGATCAATTTTTACGCATTGAACACGGGGAAGGCGTAGCAATTTTGGATGGTGTGGAATACCAAGTAGGTGATGATTGGGCGATTGTGGTGCCAGCCGGTGCCATGCACAATGTAATTAACCGTGGTTCCGAGCCGATGAAGCTTTACACAATTTATTCTCCAGCAGAACATAAGTTTGATACGGTTCATGCGACGAAAGCCGACGCCGAAGCGGATCCCGCCGATCATTTTGATGGTGTCACTACGGAATAAATAAATGTTAAGGGTTATTAAAATATTATTTCCAATAATAATTTTCGCCCTGTTAGTTTGGGTAGACTTTAAATATTATGGTCCGCGGGTAGTAGGCGAGCTAAACGAAGAGCAAATAAAATCCGCAATTTTGGACGCAAAAAAACTAAATGATGACGGAGACTTTACTGGTTATGGTCAAGAAGGAAAGTTTTTAGGTGTATATCAGGGTAAGCGAGTTATTCGTTCCTATATTTGTTTTGGAGATATTTGCCCGGGTAATGGTGGTTACTACGTTTTGTATTCCGATGTTAAAGATGAAGCTGCTTGTTTAGGTATCGGAGGAAAACCAATCTTTGGTTATGGTTGGGGAAAAGTTTATGGTGGTTGCTCACCTAAAATTGAAGAACAAGCTTCTAGTGGTCAGCCGACTCTTACGGTTAAGGGTCAAGCCAATATAATCGAGTTAATTAATCCAGCTCCTGGTCAAAAGGTTTCTTCACCACTTACCGTAACTGGTCGGGCGCGAGGGACTTGGTTTTTTGAAGGAAGTTTTCCAGTTACTTTAACTAATTGGGATGGTTTAATAATTGCTGAAGCCCCAGCTCAGGCTCAAGGGGAGTGGATGACAGAAAATTTTGTGCCCTTCTTAGTTACTTTAACTTTCGATCAACAACAACTTTACGATCGCGGTTCTTTAATTTTAAAAAAGGATAACCCCTCCGGCTTACCCGAACACGATGACGCTTTAGAAATTCCAGTAGTTTTAGAGATAACTAACAAGAATTAAAGCAAAACTCTATTTTTCCCTTCGTTCTGTATCTCTACAAGCTTTAATTTTCCTTCTTCGGTAATTACAGTCTGCCAAATTTTCATTCGCTTACCGTTTTCTAAAGTCCAAACCCCGGGTTCGTGAGCTAGAGCCCGAACCTTACGATCTATTGTTATAGCCTCTAAACCTCCAAATTCTAAAGCCTTTTTTAGAGTTTCCGAATCTATAAAACCATCCTCCGTAGAGAATTTTTTAGTAAGAGTTGCCTCTTCGTGGTTTTGTTCGGTTGGAACAATTTCTTTATTTACTACCATCGGCATTATTTCTGCCACCAACTCACCACCTAGGGTGGCTAATTTTTCTTCTAAACTTTCGTAAGTTTCACGCGGAGAAATTTCTAAAATAGTTTTGGCATAAATCGGCCCATGATCTACCTCTTTATCTATTTGGAAAATTGCGACTCCGGTTTCTGCTTCGCCTTCTAATATAGAAGCTTGAATAGGAGAGGAACCTCGATATTTAGGTAATAGCGATGGGTGAACTCCGAGGGTTCCAAACTTAGGTAGGTCTAAAACCGATTGCGGAATTATTTTGGCGTAAGCTGCCACTACAAATAAATCTGCATCCAACTCTTTTAATTGTTCTAAACTTTCCGAAAGTTTTTGAGGTTGTAAAACTGGAATATTATTTTTCTCTGCTAAAGTTTTAACTAACGGGGGAGTGATAATTCCTTTGCGACCAACTGGTCGGTCTGGATTAGTAATAACAGCTACTGGTTTTAAATTAGCTGACAAAAGCTGCTGCAAAACTATTTCTGCAAATCTAGGCGATCCAAAAAATATATATTTCATTCTTATATTCCACCCATGTACTTCTCGTGGCGAATATCCGTTGCCTTATCTGTAAATAAAACCCCATCTAAGTGATCCATTTCGTGTTGGAAAATACGGGCTAAAAGTCCCCAGGCCCGAATTTTCACCTTCTTACCCTTTATATCCTGAGCTTCTATTTCTACCTCTATTGGACGTTCTACAATACCTAAGGTTTCCGGAATGCTTAAGCAACCCTCTTCCATCTTGGCTAATTCTTTAGAAACTTTCTTTATTTTTGGATTAAAGATTGCATAAAATTTTGGTCGGCCATCATGACCCTCTAATTGAGCTACAAAAAAGCGGTGAGAAATTCCAACCTGATTAGCGCTTAAGCCAATTCCATTAGCCTTAAGCATAGTAGCGCGCATTTGCTTTACTAAGTCGCGCAATTCACCGGCCGGCATAGAAGTAGGCTCAAACTCTTTGGTTTTAGTTCGGAGAAACTTTTCTTCGGTTTTATTTCCCGTCGTGTAGATTTTTAGGTTTTCCATCTTTATATAGAAGGCGCATAAAGTATGCACCGGGGTTTTTTATATTGTTTCGTCCCGCCACGCTTTTGGCAAGTTCCATTAAGGCACTTTCGTTCATGGTTTTAGCGAGACGTATGTATAAAGCTTTATGTTTTGGATCGTGTAAAATCTCCGCTAAAGCCAAACCCACAGACTGATGTTTTTGATAAACGTGGCTTTCTTTAGCTCGCCGTTTCATTTCCTCCATATAATCCGGAGTAAGGCTCATATGTGGTATCATAACCGAGATGTCTAAACTAGCCAAAATAGCCTTAGTTTTAGTTTTAATTGTTGGAATTGGATACACTGCTTACGATTACGGACTAGAAGTCGGTGCCTCTACTCGTTCGGTAAATATTACCGACAGTCGTGACTTAATTGATGCCGATTTTAACCTTTTTTGGGAGGCGGTAGATTTAGTTAAGGAGAAATATGTTGGGATTGATGAGGTAAAAGACCAAGACATTATTTACGGAGCAATTCAGGGCGTTTTAGGCTCCTTAAATGACCCTTACACCTCCTTTTTCAACCCTGCGGATGCTAAAAAGTTTGAAGAAGACTTATCTGGTAGTTTTGGTGGAATCGGTGCAGAAATTGGAATCCGGAATAATGTTTTAACTGTAATTTCCCCACTAAAAGGAAATCCGGCAGAAGCCGCGGGTATTAAGGCGGGGGATCGAATTATAGAAATTAATTCCACTTCTACCGCGGACATGAGTGTAGATAGAGCCGTTACTATTATTCGAGGTAAGCCGGGCACCGAAATAAAATTAAAAATTTTCCGTGAGGGTTGGAAAGACACTAAAGAATTTGCTTTTAAGCGTGCAATTATTTCTTTGCCAACTTTAGACTGGGAAATTAAAGATGGAAATATCGGTTACATAAAAATTCATAACTTTAATCCAAAGGCAGTTGGTCTTTTACGCGAGGCTTCCGATGATTTAATCTCTAAAAATATTAAGGGATTAATTGTAGATGTGCGTAATAATCCGGGTGGTTACTTAGATTCTGCAGTTCAAATTGCCAGTTATTTTATGGAGCCGGGCAAAGCCGTAGTAAAAGAATTAGAACGGGGTAAAGACCCACAAATTTTGTACTCTTTTGGTCGCCCAGTATTTGTTTCTATTCCAACCGTGGTTTTGGTAAACGAAGGTTCCGCTTCCGCTTCCGAAATTTTAGCTGGCGCTTTACGTGATGATCGAGATATAAAATTGGTAGGTCAAAAAACTTTCGGTAAGGGGAGCGTGCAAGAAGTGGAAGAGTTGAAAGACGGTTCGACTTTGAAAGTAACTATCGCCGAATGGGTAACCCCTAAGGACGTTAAAATTCATAAAAAAGGTTTAACTCCAGATTACGAAGTTAAAATATCCGAAGAAGCAGACAAGGACCCACAATTGGACAAAGCCCTGGAGTTGTTAAAAGGTAAATAAGTAAGCTGTTTCTCTATTCTCTTATTCGCGCGAATAAGAGAATACTGCTATTTACCGATTACCATTTACGATTTACTCTCTATTTATGAAAGTAATTCTCCTTCAAGACGTCCGAAGCTTAGGTAAGAAGAATGAGGTGAAGGAGGTTTCCGAGGGTTATGCCCAGAACTTCCTATTTCCTAAGAAGTTAGCTAAAAAAGCCATCGATTCTAATCTTGCTGAACGCCAAAGAAATTTAGATCGAGAACAAATAAAAAGAGCTTTAGGTCGTAAGGAATTTTTGGAATTAAAAAATTATTTAGAAACTGCCAAATTAGAATTCTCCGCGCGGGCTAATGAAAAAGGAGAAATCTTCGGTTCCATTACTGAAAAAGATTTAGAAAAAAAGCTGGTAGAGATAAAATGTCCGTTAAAAATTCACGAACACTTTGTATTTAAATCTTTAGGAATTCACGAAGTTCAGATACCCTTAGGAGAAGATGTGTTTGCTAAGTTAAAACTAGAAATAAAAAACTCCGCTTAATGCGGAGTTTTTATTCTTAAATATTAAACAATTACGTTTACTATTCGGACTCTCTTTTTAGAACCATCAAAGTGAGTTCGACGCTCTGTACCAAACTTTATAACTCCAGCCTTGGAGGCATAAAGAGTGTCGTCGCTACCCTTACGGACGTTTTCGCCCGGATAGAACTTGGTGCCTCGCTGACGGATTATTACTTCGCCAGGACCCACCGGCTGACCATCAAATAGTTTGACGCCTAAGCGCTTAGATTCTGATTCACGGCCTAATCGTGTTGCGCCTTTGGCTTTTGTATGTGCCATAGTTTTCTATATAACCTGAAGAGTATAATTCAAAAATAGGGTTTATGTCAACGCGTAATTGGATAATATTTGGAGTGGTCTTTTGGGTGCTTTCCGTAGCTTTAGCTTTTGGTTTAGGTCAGACATCTAAAGAAAATAGGGAAGTAGTCCCAATTATCATTGAAAAAGCTAGGTAATTTAGCATTGACTTAAAGACCTAAAACAAGTATAAATTGGTTAGTTTTGTTTAAATATTAATCACCAATTTTTGGAGGTAACTATGGGCGTTTTGGAATTATTTCGAAATCTCGTTAATGGGATAACCCTGTTTGTTGGATTTGGAACCATCTTTCTCGGAATTATGTTTTTTATTGATCTTGTGTATTTGCGAAGGAGTCGCCAATTCAAAGAAGCTTTTGGTAAACCACCGAGAAAAATGACCTCAGAACAAGTTAACAACTTGATTCTTTCCAAACACAAACATCTATCTGAGATGAAACAAAAAATTGAAAGACTATCCAGTGGAATGGAGAAAGACCTACTTCAAGCTCAAATCGAAATTAACCTGGAAACAATTCGGGACATGGAGATAGCTGCGGTAGTTAATAATTTTGTTATATCTAAAGAAAGTCGTTCAGCTCTGGATCAAATGAATCAATTACTTATTCGTCATATTGCTCCGGCTGCCTGAAATTGCTACCTCATCCCCGCGCTTTGCGCGGGATTTTTATATCTAAAATGCTTGAAAAACCCTATTTAGGGTTTATACTTAGCCTGTTTTTAAAGCGCGGGTGGCGAAACTGGCAGACGCACTACCTTGAGGTGGTAGCGCCCGCAAGGGC
>CAZHWX010000029.1:4453-5902 GCA_964536045.1 uncultured Candidatus Saccharibacteria bacterium | reverse complement strand
CCCGACCAAGAAGTCTGACAATCTGCGTCACCAAAACACAAACGATTTCCTTTTATATCTCCCTCCACCGCAAGAGAAGCTGTTTGGCCAGTACCATAAGCAAAAATTCCGGAATTATAGTTAGCCACCAATAAAGTGGTATTCGAACCAGAATCCAAACGAATAGATTTATTATTGGTTAAATAAATATCATCCGTAATAGTGGTTGAGCCAACCACGTGCAAAGAAGATGAGGGGTTACTAGTACGCACGCCAACATTACCATTTAAATCTGTACTCAAAGAGACGTTTGTGCCGTCATAAAAAAACTGATTAATGAATCTATCAGAAGACCCTCCAGCCTCACTTATACGATAAGCTAACCGGCTAGAATCTTCTGGTTCAATTATTTCAAAATTTTCACCATTTACTCGAATTGCAAACTCCCCTGCCATTCCGCCACTTATATTATTTAAAGTGATAGTCGGAGTTGTAGTTTTAGAAACAAATATATCACCCGCATATACATGAAGTTTGGCTGCGGGAGTGGAGGTACCAATACCAACGTTTCCGGTCTGCCCCTGAACCACAAATCTAGCAATACTATCTTGAACAAATTCAAAGGCGGAAGTTGGAGAGGAAACATCTTGTAGCATTAAATAATCTGACGGACTAGCCCCCGCAGTTCCAAATGCAATTTTTCCCCCCGTTACCGGAATTCTAATATTCCCAGCCACCTGCAATTTTTGATCTGGCGCTGTAGTACCGATACCCACATTACCTGCGGTTGTGGCAAGTGTAGTGGTACCAGTTACCAATAATCCATTAGTCGGTAAACCAACTAAAGAAGTTGTACCAACTCCAAGAGCATTTTGAAATGCAAAATTACCCGAGGAAAAAATGCCAGTAGTCACAGCGCTGGCTGAAACATTACCAGTCAAAGTAGCATTAACCGCATTAGCTACTATATTTCCACTTACCGTAGTGGTTCCATTTACAGTCAACCTGGATGGGCTACCGCCAGAAGGAGTACTAGTTCCAATTGCCACATCACCAAATTTATTTATGTCCATAACCACAAAGCCTGGTAAGGTTTGTGATTCTCTATAGAGTTGAAGATTTCCAAATCCACGAGAAGACCAAATAAAGGTATTACCGGTAGTTGGAGTTAAATTTTTTAAACCAATACCTGGATTAGTAGTCGAAGCAACCATAAAAACTTTACCAAAAGTGTTAAGACCACTCTCAGTAGAGGTAGTGTTAAAAGTACTAACTGGCGTAGAACTAGAAGTTCCCACACCAATATTTCCACTAGAATCTAATTGCAAAGATCCCCCACTACCTGGAGTATTAGGACTAGTAGTCGGGCCAGTAAAAGCGAAGGTGTTTAAAGCAAAAAGAAACGCAGAGAAAAGCGCACTTACGACGAATAGGCGTTTCAATGAAACCATTACATTAATTTTAGCAAAT
>CAZHWX010000029.1:0-4353 GCA_964536045.1 uncultured Candidatus Saccharibacteria bacterium | reverse complement strand
CCAATTCAAAATAATTTTCTCTATCCTTGGTGTATCCGTCTGTAAAAGATTACTTCTTAACTGAAATTTATAACGTAAATAACGCTTATTAGCGACCTGCGATGGGTCTACACAAATTGGTTTATTAGGTGGCGCTCCATTACCATCCCCCACATATCCCGTTCCCCCCACAAAACTATTTCCGGAACAGGGGGTGTCATAAAAGTCCGTAGAACTTCCACCGGGGCCATAAAAAGTCCAAGGACCGGCCGCGGAATCTGCGGTTGCAATTTGAAAACCAACATAGGTATTACCCGACATATCATTAACTTTTGGATCCCCCTCCCAAGTAATACTGTTTAAGGTAGCTCCTCCAACAACTTGAGTATCAACCGTAGCAGATTCTAAATAACCAACCGTGGGTTGCATTCGCCAATCTGTATTTACCAAATAATTAACAACTCCACAGCCACTATGATTTACACAATTAAAACTTATCCAACCCACCGTATCGTTCCAGGCATAACCCGAGAAATCTCCCGTGCCTGTATTAATACTAACTTGGTAGCTAGGCGAACAATTTCCATGATTGTAACAATTGAAACTTATCCAACCAATCGTGTCATTCCACGCATAACCCGAGAGAACCCCCAAAGAATCTGCATTACAGGTCTCGGTAGAACTTACATAGGTTCCATTGCAAACTGAATAATTAGAAGTTCCACAAACATTGCCCGAAGGAGAAGTAGAACAATCAAAGGATATATCTCCAATCGAAGAAGATGCATAACCCCTAATTAGAGAACCGGTTACCTCTACTGTGTTTGTTTCGTATAAATTGGCCCAACCAAAAACATCATTCCACATAACCTGGGAACTAGAGGCAGAATTAATATTGGTAACCGCGGAAGCAACTCCAACCACACCAAAAACTAAAACAATTATTATTAATAACCAAAACCACAATTTTGAAAAAAACATAAACGCTTTTACAAAAGATTTCTCCGTCTCATTAAATAAGCGGATAAAAATATAGAAGCCGCTAAGCCACCAAAAATAATCCAAAAATCACTTGGCTCATGAAGAAAAGTTTCCGCCACGGTTGGTTCTAAGGCAATGGTGGCATAGAGCATTAATGGAAAAGTTAGAAAACCAAGCACACTCACCCTACGCACAACTTGCGTTGCCCGAAAATTAAAAATTTGAGAAATGGTTTCCCCGTAAGATTCTACCGTAGCCCGTAAATTCTCTAATAAAAAATGGACCTTCATAAAATCTCCCAATAGATCAGTAAAGTAAACTTTCCACTCCCCACCCAATAACTCAGGACCTTCTTTTAATAGAGACTCTAAGGTGGTTCTCTGAGGTGCAGCAATTACTGAAAAATTAAGTAAATCTCTTTTTACATAACTGACCTCTTCTAAAAGCTTTTCATCTTGTTTATGAAACAGGTGACTCCCTATCCGATTAACCTTAGTTTCTATGTGTCGGAGTTCCCGTAAAGAAAATTCATTGGCTTCTCGTAAAATTTGATACAACAATTCTGCAATTGAATGAACTCTTCCAATTTTAGAAATTTTCTTAGCGGCCTGCTTAATTGGCTCTACCGGCTCATAAGTAATGGTAACCAAAACATTTTTAGCCACCAAAAAATCTATTTCTGCCTTACGAGAAGCGCGATCTAACGGATTATAAAGGGGCACGTGATAAACCAAATATAAATGATCACTAAATCTCTCCACCTTGTTACGATCCGAGGCACCAGAAATTTCTTCTAAAATTAAAGGATGCGTTTTAATTGCAGTAGAAACCTGCCTAATATCCGCAGCATTAGGACGCTCCACCTCGTACCAAACCAAATCCCCTCCTAAATCGTGGCGATGCAACATTACTCAGGTAAAACTATTAATTGACCAGAAATCTTCCCAGAGTCCGGACAAAAATCTCGACACTCAAAAACAAAAGTTCCGGAATCGGTAAGTTGCATCAAAATCTGTTTAGTTTCCCCCATCTTTACTGAGTGATAAAGAGCGGTAGCTGGTAAAAAGAAATCGTAATCTCCATCCTGAGCGGTAAATCTAAACTGAGCCAAATCCCCCTTCTTAACAGTTATAGTGCTTGGATTAAAACCTTTTTTGGAAGCGGTTAGACTAAAAAAATTAAGACTAGAATCTCCACCCCCCACCGGTGCACTCTCTACCGGAATCGAGGATGTAGCATTTTTAGGAACTTCTGCGGAATATTTTATTTCTTCAGTTACAGACTCACCACTAGGGCTATCTATATTTTTTGGAATTTCATTTTTCAAGCCAGGTTGAACTCCACGAGAAATAAAAATTATAGCTAAGACTACCGCCACACCAATTGCGGCACCCTCCAACATCCAAATTTTGGATTTATCCATTAAGTTTATTTTAACAGATAAACAATTTTAAAACTTCTATTTTCTATCTTCGAATGCTTGTTTTAGAGTTTCCTGATCTGCAAACTCTACTTCTGCCCCGGTAGGTAGGCCACGCGCTAAGCGAGTTATTTTTTTAGTTATTGGCAATAAACGAATTGATAAAAATTTGGCGGTGATATCTCCTAAAGTATTAGGTGGTAAAGCTAAAATTATTTCCTCTAATTTAGAATTTCCAATTTTTGTTTCTAAACTTCTTAGGCGCAACTCCCCCTCAGCTGAAAAGTTAGCTCCCTCCAATAATTCGCCCAAAACAAAATATCGATTATTACTTATTTTATTTTGTTCGAAAGTTAAAACGTCCGTTTCTTTTTCTACTATGACTATTTTTTGAGAATCTCGTCCCATTCCACTACATAATTCACAGGGCACATTCAAGGGCTTAAAAAAGAAGCAGTCTGGGCAACGTTCAAAACGACTTAAATTTTCTAAGGCAGAAGTAACCGTAGCTAATCTAGCTGGTTGACTAAGTAAATAAAAAACCGTGCGAGTGGCTAAACGCGGACCGAAGGTGGGAATTTTAGAAATTACCTTAATAATATCTTGAAGATAAGAAAACATACCGTTAATTCATGGGGTCCGAATGCTGAGTATCAATATTATGGAAGGTAACTTTTTCCGCATCAAAACGAACCTTTACGGTACCGAGTGGACCGTTACGGTGTTTAGCAATAATTAACTCCACCAAATTTTCCTCCTCTGGTGGTAAATCGTTATGCGTACGATCTTTACGATGAATAAACATAACGACGTCCGCATCCTGTTCCAAACTGCCGGAATCTCGGAGGTCGGATAGGCGTGGCACCTTAACATCGCGCTTTTCTACATCACGCGACAACTGTGAAAGAGCTAACACCGGTACATTTAATTCACGAGCTAAATATTTTAGACCACGAGAAATTTCGGTTATTTGTTGCACCAAGTTGTCACCACCCTGACGAGGCTGAATAAGCTGTAAGTAGTCTACTACCACTAAATCCAAACCGTGCTCCAACTGTAAACGTCGCGCCATGGATCGCATCTGTAAAATATTTGGCGAAGCAGTATCATCTACGAAAAGTTTTACTTTAGATAATTCATCCCAGGCTTGTTGGACCAAAGAAAATTCCATGTCGTCATGTAACTTACCCGTACGCAAACGCCACAACGGCACACCGGCCTGCGAAGAAACCAAACGATCGGTAATTTGATCCCGCGACATTTCCAAAGAAAAAATACCTACCGAGTAACCAGCAAAAGCGGTTTGACGCGCAATATCTAAAGCTAAAGAGGTTTTACCATAGGACGGACGTGCACCTAAAATTATTAAGTCGGAGCGTTGTAAACCAGACAATAAATTATCTAAAGAACTGAAACCAGTTGGCACACCACGGAAAGCTCCGGCGTCGCCCTGATGTAATTTTTCAAAACGCTCAATGGCGCCTGCTAAATCATCTTTTAATAATCTAAATTTCTGCGGACGAGAACGCTGAGAGATACCAAAGATGCGTTGTTCTACCTCGTTTAACATTTCTTCAAAATCTCCAGTATCTAAGGCTTCTTCATTAATTTCGGAAGCGGCCCGTAACAAATCTCGACGGACTCTTTTTTCTTTAACAATATCCGCGTAGTGTTCAACGTGCGCAGAAGTGGGCACCCTAGAAATTACATCCGCTAAATATTCCGAACCCCCCACCTCCGAAAACCATTTACGATTTTTTAATTCGTTAGAAATGGTTAACAAATCTATCGGCTGACTATTTTCAAACAAAGAAACAATAGTCTCGTATATTTTTTGGTGAGCAGGGTGATAAAAATCGGAAGAATTAACTCGATCTACAATTTTAATAACTGCATGCTTATCAAGCATTAAAGAGCCGAGCACAGACATTTCCGCCTCTAAATCTTGAGGTGGAATTTTAAACGGGTCGTGG
>CAZHWX010000028.1:0-6136 GCA_964536045.1 uncultured Candidatus Saccharibacteria bacterium | reverse complement strand
CATTATTTTTTCTTAAGGATGTATCCTTGCGGACCGTCTTGTACTAAGTATCCTAACTGTTCAATTTCCTTTCTCAAGGCATCGGACTGCGCAAACTGTTGATGCTTACGGGATAACTCCCTCTTTTCCGCTAAATCCACCACTTCTTGGGGTACTTCCCTCACTACCTCAGCCTCTAACAGGCTCAAACCTAAAAATTCGTCCACTTTTTGAATAGCCTTAGAGAAAGCTTCTTTTTCTAAGGTAGTTAAATTATCTGGGATATTTTTTATAAAAACATTAAGCTCCGCGAGCGCCTTTGGCGAATCTAAATCATCCGAAATTATTTCTAAAAATTTAGTCGGAAAAGAATTAATTAAATTTAAAACTTCTTCCCGATTTTCGGAATAATCACTATTTAAACGACGAGTAATATTTTCTTTAAGACGGGAGTAGGCCTGAGAAGCAGCGCCCAAACTTTCCCAAGTGAAATTAAGTTGAGATCGATAATGAGCCTGCAAAACCAAAAAACGATAAGCCAAGGGAGAAAAATTCTTTTCTTTTAAATCTTTTAAGGTGTAGAAATTACCTAAAGATTTACTCATCTTTTCCCCATTCACTAAAATATGTTCGTTGTGCAACCAAAAGTTAGCTAAATTATTTTGAAAAGCGCCTTCCGTCTGAGCTATTTCATTTGGATGATGAGTGCCGATGTGGTCTACTCCTCCCGCGTGCACATCAATTGGATCACCTAAGGTTGCGTGAATAATTGCCGAACATTCTAAGTGCCAACCGGGGAAACCTACACCCCATGGACTCTCCCAATGCATAGCGTGATTTGCGAAGTGCCCGACGGTAAAAAACCAGACGGCAAAATCTTGGGGATTTCTTTTTTCTAAATCAGTTACCACTTCTTCCCTAACTTGCTGTTTTTTATCTTCTGCTTTTTGACCAGTTAATTTTCCGTAATCCGAAATTTTAGAAACATCAAAATAAATCGCTTGTTTGGTTTGGTAAGCAAAACCACCATCTAATAATTTTTTTACAAAATTTATTTGATCTGGCACAAACTCGGTGGCTCGCGCATAAGTGTCGTTATACTTTTTACTTTGGTAACCATTAGGCGCCAAAATATTTAGCTCCTGCATGTCCAATTTAAAAGCTTCAGCATAACTTTCTGCTACCTCCCAAACTGTGCGACTCTCTGCCTTAGCTCCCTTTTCCAGTTTATCCTCCCCTTCATCCGCATCGCTCGCCAAGTGACCAACGTCCGTAATATTCATAACATGCTTAACTTCGTAAGCAGACTGTAAAACGCGACGCAAAAGATCATCAAATAAAAAGGCTCGTAAATTTCCAATGTGCGCAAAATTATAAACAGTTGGTCCGCAGGTATATAAAGTTACCAATCCTTCTTTTAGGGGTTTAAAAACTTGGCTTTCTCGTCCCAGCGTGTTCCAAAAACGCAACGTCATAAGTAACTGCATTTTAAGCTAATTCCAACATAAAACAAAATCCGCCAACTTGGCGGATTTTTGATTATCTTTTCTTATTTTACTCCGGTTATTTCTACCTCGGTAAAGTGCTGACGGTGACCCTTCTTGCGGTGATAGCGAGTCTTGGAGTGGTATTTCAAACCAATTACCTTACGGTTACGTCCAATCTTGGAGATAACTCCAGTAACTTCTACTCCCTTAACTAAAGGAGCGCCAATCTGAACTTCACTCTTATCCGCAGACAAAAGCACCTCGGAAAAGGCGACTTTGGAGCCTACCTCTCCTTCTAATTTTTCTACCTTAATTTTAGAGCCCGTGGAGACCTTATATTGCTTTCCACCGGTTTTGATTACAGCAAACATAGCTGTCCGAGAATAACACGAACCCTCTATAAATGTCAAAATACACCAAATAAAAGACCCCATACAGATATATGGAGTCGGTAAAGCAAAATATTACACAAATGCCGGTTTTATCTCACCCTTCGGAAAGAGGCTGGTAAAAACAAAAGAGGCAAAATAGCCAATAACCAGAGAATATATATTAGCAACCAAGACAAGCACTAGAAAGGTTGGCTCAGACCAATAAGAGAATACTACAACAAGCATTTCTATGGTTAAAAAAGCGGGAAGAGCATCCTTAATACCCCTATCCTCCACAGAATGAAGAAAAAGAATCACAAAGAAGGCAAAACCGGGGACACAGACATATGGACCAGCATCAATAATTATAGAACCAATTAATGCTACCAAAACAAAAAAGCCATACCCCATTCTCCCAACCATGCTTATTTTTTTATAAATAAAAGAACCGCACGAGATGGCCGAAAAAAGAATAATGTAAGCAATAAATGTATCTGCTCTTTTTTCGCTAGTTGTACTGTATTCGTTCAAATTTATTTTTCCGTCCGGCAACAAAACCAAAACCTTATGTTGAGTGGTAATAATTTTTTTAAATCCGAGACTCTGCCAAGGTCTTTCTACTGAAGTTGGCTCTGGCCGGAAGGTTAGTTCATCTGTTCCATTTTCTAGAACATCTTTTAACCACCACCAATTTACATAATCCATTGCCTTTTCGGCCGCTAAGGAAAGATAAACAGTGTCCTTCACGACAGATTCCGAAGTGTGAATAATCTGTACCTTAGAATAGCCGGGCTGTGTAAATCTCACGGTGTCTTCTCTTTGAGAAGTCACCGACTTTTCATAAAGTGCGTAGCCATTTTGTTCACCAATTCTTTTGAAATCGGACTCTTGAGAAAGAGCGAAAGAAAAACAAATCACCAACAACAAAAATAAATGTTTCACGGAAACCTCCTAAATAAGTGAGTGTTTAAAACGTTAATTTTCTGTCTATTATTATACTCCTAATATAGGCAAATGTCAATATTAAACAAAACAAAAAATCCCCTGCCCGGAGGCAGAGGATTTAGAGCAAAAACTATTCGACGTGCGAACGGAATTTGCTGAGTAAAGAAGCAGCGTGCTCCTTACCGCCCAAACCGAAGGCAATACCACCAGCCAAAGCAATCATCGCTACAAAACCAGTAACGAGGGCCTGAATGATAGCTACTGCAATACCGATTTGAGTAAGAGCTGCTAAGAAACCGAAGATTACGATGGACCACCAGGTTAAGGAACCTAGGAAG
This sequence comes from uncultured Candidatus Saccharibacteria bacterium, assembly GCA_964536045.1. Classification (GTDB taxonomy): domain Bacteria; phylum Patescibacteriota; class Minisyncoccia; order UBA6257; family GWB1-50-10; genus CAZHWX01. Next base: position 3,016 of record CAZHWX010000028.1, on the reverse strand, counting down.
TTCGCACCATGAAGTTTAGAACTCTTAACAGAAGCCTGCACCAAGTGGCGCAAGAAATTGCCGATCACAACCGCTGCGAGCATGATTAATACTGCAACGATTACGTTTGGCACATAAAGCAAAACCTCTCGCAAGAAATTGGAGAGAGAATAAAAACCTAAGATATCGGTAGAAGCCAAAAGGAAAACTACCAAGAGGAACCAATAAACTAAGCGACCAAAGAATCGGCCACTGTTTAGATTTAAACCTGCTCGAGAAAAATATTCCTGAAGACCCAAACCATTTAAGGCTTTATCCAAACGAACCATAGAAACTACGCGCTCTACTAAAGCAGAGAGACCACTCGCCACAATTAAGCCGATAATCAACACGATTAAAGCACCTAAAATATTGGCAGCGACACTCATACCTCCGAGCCACATACTTTGCAAAGAACCAAATACTAAAGAAGTCCAGTCTTGAATGTACATTTTTTGATTGAATTAATTAGAATTCGACCTTTTAAAGGCAAGAAAATTATAGCATACTGAAATCATGCCAGCGAAACGATTATTACTAGTCTCCACCTTACTAATTCTCCTATCCCACTGGGCTGGAATGTACCAGGGACTCTATCTAAATGTCCCCTTTTATGACGACCTAGTGCACTTTTTAGGTGGAGTTTGGATTGGTGGAATAATTCTTTTAATTTTAGAAAAAACTGGAGTCTTTTTAGAAATAAAATCTTCCAATAAATTTGGTTCCGCTATAGGAGTAATAGGTTTAGCTTTAATAATCGGTTTAGGTTGGGAAGTATTTGAATATTTCCTCGCACGATACGCGGAAAGTTTAGGAGCTTCGGTAAATCTCCAACCTTCTATTCAAGATACTTTAAGCGATATGGTTTTGGATGGCTTGGGAGCGGGTGTAGCTACCATAATTTCTAAAAAATAAAACCCGATTTAATATCGGGTTTTATTTTTTGTAATTTTAGTCAGAGGCACGAGCTTGTCTCTTTCGATCGGATTCACTTAGAGCGGCCTTACGAATACGGATACTCTTAGGTGTTACCTCTACTAATTCATCATCCGAAATATATTCTAAGGCGTCTTCCAAAGACATCTCTTTTGGCACCTCCATTCCCTCTTGAATACCTTGGTTCTTACTACGGAAGTTAGTTAATTCTTTGGTGCGACAAATATTTACGATAATATCTCCTGCCTTGCGATTTGTACCTACAACCATTCCTTCATAAACCTCTACTGCGGGAGCAATAAATAACTGTCCACGCTCCTGAGCCATAATCAAACCATAACTATTAGACAAACCAGTTTCACTAGAAACTAAGGAACCATGATTGTCGGAAGTAAGCTCACCCTTATAAGGTTCATAGCCCAAAAAGATGGAGTTCATAATTCCCTGACCCTTAGTGGTAGTTAAAAATTCATTACGTAAACCAATCAAACCACGAGTTGGAATAGCAAAATCCATGTGGGCTGCACCTCGCTCTACGCGCATATCCCGCATAACCCCTAAACGACGACCCAACATTTCAATAATTGCTCCACTGAAAATTTCTGGAACTTCTACCGATAATAATTCCATCGGCTCCAAACGATCTTTGCCTTCTCCCTTAAAAATAACTTGTGGCTTAGAAACTTCTAATTCGTAACCTTCGCGACGCATCTTTTCAATAAGAATGGATAAGTGTAATTCACCGCGACCGGAAACTTCCCACTTATCGGGGGATCCACCAGAAACAATCGACAAAGCTACGTCAGTTTCTAATTCTCTTTCTAAACGTTCCTTCAAATTACGCGAGGTAGAATATTCTCCTTCTTTACCAGTGAATGGCGAAGTATTTACTCCAAAAGTCATTTTAATAGTCGGCTCGTCAATTTTAATAATTGGTAAAGCTACTGGATTTTCTGGATCCGCAATAGTTTCTCCAATCGAGATATCCGAGATTCCACCAATTGCCACAATGTCACCAGCAGTAGCCTCTTCTACCTCTATTCGGCGCATACCATCAAACACCATCACAAAAGAAACTTCAGATTTTTTAGTTTCTCCCGCGCGGTTAATGTGAGCAACTTTCATTCCACGCTTGATTACTCCAGCATACACACGACCAATAGCTAACTTTCCTTTATAAGAATCGTAAGCAAGATTTACCGTAAGCATCTGTAACGGGGCATTTTTATCCGCTAAAGACACTGGAATGTGACTAATAATAGAATCAAAAAGTGGCTGAATACTCTGCATTTTTTCTAACTCTGGTTCTGGACCAGCTAAACCCTTAGAGCCGGCGGCATAAATAACTGGGAAGTTGGCTTGTTCCTCGGTAGCACCCAACTCTACGAATAAATCGAAGGTGTGGTTTAGGGCCCAAGTTGGTCGAGCATCTGGCTTATCAATTTTATTGATAACTACAATTGCTTTGTGCCCAGCTTGAATAGCTTTGCGCAAAACGAATTTAGTTTGAGGCATCGGACCCTCCTTAGCATCTACCACTAAAAGCACACCATCCACCATACGCATGATGCGTTCTACCTCTCCCCCGAAGTCAGCGTGTCCCGGAGTATCTACCAAATTTATTTTGTAATCGTGATAACGCACCGAAGCGTTTTTAGAAAAAATAGTAATGCCACGTTCGCGCTCCAATTCATTGGAGTCCATGATTAATTCTTGGACATCATCCGCCTTAAGCCGAAAATTTTCGGATTGTTTTAAAAGCGCATCTACCAAGGTAGTTTTTCCGTGGTCGACGTGGGCGATAATTGCAACATTTCTAAGTTCCATAGCTTGTCTACAGTACGTAAAAAACCACTTATAGTCAATTAAAAAGACTTTTCATAATAAAAAGTTTAAGTTAAGCTTCAATTGTCTTTTCGGGCCGTACCACATACCGCCCAGACATTCGGGCTGTAGTATACCGGTAGTACGTACGCTTCGGGTGCGTATAGACTGGGTTCGATTCCCAGCAGCCCGACCATAAAAACACTCTCCTGAGAGAGTGTTTTTTTGTTGGGTTGAG
>CAZHWX010000027.1:0-6195 GCA_964536045.1 uncultured Candidatus Saccharibacteria bacterium | reverse complement strand
CCAATCTCGGTAGCTTTTTGCACTACTAATTCGAAATTCTCTCGTTTTAAAACTGAGACATACAAAACTGCGGAGCGTTTAGAACCTACGGTAATTTTTTCTCGGCTTAAAATTTCTAAAACTGCCAATCCTTCCGAATATTTGATTATCTTAGCTACCGCCTCCTTTTTTTCTCCCACTAAAATTAATTGATCTCCTTCTTTTAAACGCAAAACCAAACGAATTTGGTGTAACAAATTAAAATCTCTAATCTCCACTACCGATTTAGATAAATCGGTAGAAACCATAAAACGGTGGAGACGCATACTAAAAATTAATTTTCCGAAACCAACTTAGTTAACTCGGCCTGATCAAAACCAACCATTACCTTGCCATCCACATCAATAACCGGCACTCCTAACTGACCGGATTTTTTAACCATATCTTCTCGAGCAGCTAAATCCGTTAAAACGTCCTTCTCTTCAAAAGGAATATTTTGACTCTTTAAAAAAGCCTTAGCCATACGGCAATACACACAGGACGGGGTGCTGTAGATAGTGATATTCTTCATATATTTTTATTGTAACCCATGCGTCAAGACCCTACTCTTTTTTCTTATCTAGCTTATCTAAACCTAAAACCTTAACTCCAAAATAAACCACCAAAGCAATCACTATAAAATCTATAGTTACAGTAAGCATATCCCCATAAAGGATTTCTACTGAACTGATTTTTAAAGAAGCGGTTTTTAGACCGTCAGTAAAGCCCAACAAGACACTTAAAATAGGATTTATGATGTCGGTTACCAAAGCAGAAACAACTTTAGACACCGCACCACCTAAAATAAAACCAACTGCTAACCCCACTACTCCTTGTTCCCGAATAAAATCGATAAATCCTTTCATATATATGGATTCTAACAAAAACCGACTATTTGCTAAACTTTAGTTAAATGAGAGAAATTCCAATTGCTGAAAATCCAGTAGAAAAAGAACGAAAAGAGGCGGCGGAGAAAGCGCGGGAAGTAATAAACCAACTTAAAACGGAGGGTCTAGATATAAGTTTAGAAGAAGAAATAGATACCATGACCATAACGCTTAAAACCGCGGATGGTGGGATGAGAAAAATAGGCCTAATGAAAGTCTTAGATTTTCCAAGTGGAAAGCTGGAAGAAATAATTGAAGAGTGGGTTTATCGCTCAGAAGAAACAAACGAAGAATAACTTATCTGGTGTGGACCCTAGCGGATTCGGACCGCTGACCTCCTCATTGCAAATGAGGCGCTCTAACCAACTGAGCTAAGGGCCCTTATAATTAATGACCTCCCTTTGGAAGGTCATTAATTTGTGGGCAACGAAGGAATCGAACCTTCGACCTCGTTCTTATCAGGAACGCGTTCTACCACTGAACTAGTTGCCCAAAACCAGATTTGAGATTACACAATTAGCGACCTAAATTCAACTCCTCATAGCCCTTTATATCAAATTCCACTTCAGCTTGAGCTGGAACTTCAGGCGCAAAAACCTCGCCTAAACGAGCTACCAAAAAACCTAATAACCAGAGGGATAAGAAAATAGAAAACACTCCCGCAATCCCCGCTCCCATAAAGAAGGGTCCTTGTTTTTTAATTTTCTTTTTTAACTCTAATAAATTTTTTATCATGTGTTATTCGCCTCGAAAAAAGATTCTACCTTTAATGTTTAATTTTTGAGAAGAAGATTCGGAAGGACTAATAGTTAAACTCTCTACCTTAGTCAAAAAACGAAAATTTTCTATACTCGATAAAAACTTAGAAAGATTAGATAAGTCGCCGGATGCAGAAGATTGAAAAGAAAGAAAACCTAATCCTCCACCACTCGCTGGAGTTTCACTAGTAAACCCAAAAGATTGTTCTACTTTGGACAGACTCGCCAAACTTTGAAAATCTTTACTCAAACCAATTAGCTCTTCTTTTTTAGGTACTGCCTTAGTTAAATTTTCCGAATAAACTTTAGCCTTACGATTATATTGAGTCTGTAAATTAGCCAAAGACTCTAAAGAAGAAGCTCTAAAAGCTAAATCAGCACGTAAAGAAGCGAGGCTATCGATCGCGGTTCGGATACTACCTGCAAATACACTCAAACCAATTGCGAGAATAATTAAAACACCAAAAGCGATGGCGAGTTGAATAGTTAACTGCTTTTTAAACGAAACCATTTTTACAATAAATGTTTATACTTATATAAAGTTTAACACAAAATGGCGGAAAAGATCCGAACACTTATAAAGGAAGACGCCGAATTTCCCCAAATATTTAGGGACTTGAAGGGATCGCCAGAAAAAATATTTTTATGGGGTAAAATGCCGGAGCCAGAATTACCACTTATCGCAATTGTGGGAACCCGCAAGGCTACTACGGATGGCTTAGAAATAGCCTTTAATATAGGAAGAGAGCTCGCAGAGGCCGGAGCGGGAGTTATTAGTGGTCTAGCTTTAGGAATAGACGGAGCGGCCCATAAGGGCTGTTTAAAAGGTGGTGGCCGAACTTGGGGTGTATTAGCAAGAGGGTTAGACAAAACATACCCAGCTAGTCACGAAGCTTTAGCTAAAGAAATGATAGAAGCTGGGGGTGGACTAATTTCCGAATATGAAATTGGTACCGAGGCTTTTCCTAATCAATTTTTAGAAAGAAATAGAATAGTAAGTGCTTTAGCGAAAGCGGTCGTGGTGGTGGAATGCCCCATTCCCTCCGGCGCCTTAACTACTGCCAAACATGCGGCAGAACAAGGCAAAGAAGTATTTGTGGTACCGGGCTCAATTTATAATTCCAACTATCGAGGTTCGCATATGCTTTTACGAGAAGGCGCGCGACTCGTAACTAACGCTAAAGAAATTTTGGAAGACTTAGGTTGGAAGATTAAAAAAGAAGCGGAAAAAGAAATAAATGATTCCGCAGAAACCAAATTATTAATTACTGCCTTAACCTCCGAAAAATCTGCCTTCGTTGACAGATTACACTTGCTCACTAAACTGGAACCACGCGTGATTCTACAAATTCTCGCGCAACTAGAAATAGAAGGACGAGTTACAGAAACCGCTGGATTTTTTAAACTTAAAAAATAATGCCTAAAAAAACTGGATATAAATTAGTAATTGTAGAATCCCCAACCAAAGCCCGAACCATCGGGTCTTTTGTGGGTAAGGAATATAAAGTGGAATCTTCTTTCGGCCACATTCGTGATTTACCAAAATCTAAACTTGGGGTGGACGTAGAAAAAGAATTTGAACCTTCTTATATAATTCCCATCAAAGCTCGAAAAAATGCGAGCGCTTTAAAAAAGTTAGCAGAAAAGGCAGAAGAGATTGTGCTCGCAACTGACGAGGACCGAGAAGGAGAAGCTATTGCGTGGCACTTAAAAGAAATTCTAAAAGGCACTGATAAAGATAAAAAATTCTCGCGCATCGTTTTTCACGAAATTACTAAGACCGCGATTGAAAAAGCTTTAGAAAATCCTCGCGAAATAAATTTGGAAATGGTGGACGCTCAACAAGCGCGCCGTATTTTAGATCGTATTGTGGGTTATAAACTCTCCCCTTTTCTTTGGAAAAAGGTGGTACGAGGACTTTCAGCTGGCCGGGTGCAGTCGGTAGCTTTGCGTTTGATTGTGGAACGGGAAGAAGAGATAAAAGCCTTTAAAGCAGAAGAATATTGGACTTTGGGAGCTAAATTAAAAGCCAAGAAGGGTGAATTTGAGGCGCGTTTAACCAAGATGGGTAATGTCCCCGTAGAAAAATTTAGCTTTCAAAACACAGACAGTGCCGAAACAGTTTCCAATGATTTAAAACAGGCGGAATACTCAGTAAGTTCGGTAACGAGTAAAGAAACACAAAAGCACCCACTCGCTCCATTTACTACGAGCACCCTACAACAAGAAGCTAACAAACGTTTTCGCTTGTCGGCTAAGCAAACCATGATGTTAGCTCAGCGCTTGTATGAAAACGGACAGATTACTTACATGCGTACGGACTCGGTAAACCTATCCGAAGAATCTTTAGTGGCCGCTAGTAAATTAATCGCCGAATCTTTTGGTAAAGAATATCAATTACCAGAACCGCGTAAATTTAAAACCAAGTCTAGAATTGCCCAAGAAGCCCACGAAGCCGTGCGTCCGACTAACCCATTTTTGAAACCTCAGGCTTTTGGTGGGCCGGGCGTGGGCGAAGATAAGGCTCAGGAAAAACTTTATGAGTTAATTTGGAAAAGATTTGTAGCATCCCAAATGCCGTCTGCTAAATTTTTAGCCACGGTAGCGGAAGTGTCGGCGAAGGGTGAAGAAAATTATGAACTCCGCGCTAACGGCTCTCAATTAGTATTTGATGGCTTCTTAAAAGTTTGGACTCAACCGGCCAGCGAAAACAATTTACCGGAAATAAAAGAGGGCGAGAAATTAGAATTAAAAGAATTAATAAAAGAACAACATTTCACCGAACCGCCAGCGCGTTACAACGAAGCAAGTTTAATTAAGGTGTTAGAAGAAAATGGAATTGGTAGACCATCCACTTATGCTCCAACTATTGCCACCATTACTGCACGCCGGTATGTAGAAAAAAATCAGGATCGCCGTTTTCAACCAACGGAGATGGGCGAATTAGTGACTAAAGTTTTGAAAGAACATTTTCCACAAATTGTGGATTCACAGTTCACCGCAGATATGGAAGAAAATTTGGATAAAATTGCAGAAGGTAAAAAGAATTGGCGACACGTATTGGCGGACTTCTACAACCCATTCGCTAAACTTTTAGAAATTAAATATTCGGAAGTTAGTAAAGAAGAAATTTCTCCGGACGAGACTACTGATGAAAAATGTGATAAGTGCGGTAAGCCAATGATTATTAAGCGTGGTCGTTTTGGAAAATTCTTAGCCTGTACTGGTTTTCCGGATTGTAAAAATACTAAATCCATCGCCATTGTGCGCGAACCACTCGGTAAGTGTCCGAAGTGTGGCGAAGGTAATGTAGTTCAAAAGAAAACTAAAAAGGGACGATTCTTCTTTGGTTGTGATAAATATCCGGCTTGTGATTTTGCAAGTTGGAAACGTCCGGGGGCAGAAACTAAAGTAGAAGAGAATAAAAAAGAAGAGGACGCAGAAGATAACTTGGGAACTCACGAGGAGGAGAATCCCCTAGTTAACAAAATGGATAAGGGTGATTTTGACGGAGTAGAAAGATTAGAAGGCGACGAATAAGAAGTGCGACCGAGCGCGAGCGAGGAAGTACTTGAGCCAGCAGGCGAAAGTAAATAAGCTAAAAAAACCCTCATAGAATGAGGGTTTTTTATTGATTGACTTTTTGTATATTTAGGTTTATAATTCTAAGCAGAATTATAAATTAACCATTTATTACTTAACAAATATATAGGGGGTTTTATGTTTTTAACAATTCTTAAAAACATCTTTTTCCAGCTCGGGTACGTTATAATAGTGCCGTATTATTATATTTGCGTAGCCACAATGTTCATTGTTGGTTTACTCATGGCATTAATAGTTTTTATAGGAACTCTTGCTAGCTTATTTACTAATTCAGAAGGGGCGGGTGGAACAGCAATGGGTTTAATATTTTCTCTAATAATTTTTTGTATAGCCAGTATGGTATACGAGGAATCAAAGAAAAGTAATTTTTTGCTAGAAGGGCAACAGTTAATAAAATCTTTCTTTGATCAAATTAGAAAGACTCGTTATATACTAAAAAAAGATATTACTAAATAGACCCCTATTTATCTCGAAAAAAAATTATTTTTACACCCTACATAGATTTGTGGGGTGTTTATTTAGTCAAAATTTCCGGCTCCCCTTCCGTAATAACTATAGTGTGCTCGTGATGCGAAGAAAGCGCGCCATCTTCTGTTTCGTATTCGTCTTTATTATTTTGCACAATATAACCCGAACCAGTCGTAAACATTGGTTCAATTGCTAAAACCATTCCCGGTTTTAATTCGTGCCCTGTCCCCCGTTTTCCAAAATTATAAACACTGGGATCCTCGTGTACCGCAAAGCCTACGCCGTGACCAGTTAAACCGTCTACTGGGCGGACGCCATATTCGTTGGCCACCTCCTCAATTGCAAAACCAATATCTCCTAAATGTTTGCCGGCATAACACTCTTTAATCGCTGCATCCAACGCAATTTCGGCGGCACGTTTTAAATTCATTGCCTCTTCAGAAACCTTACCAATCGGTACA
>CAZHWX010000026.1:0-6293 GCA_964536045.1 uncultured Candidatus Saccharibacteria bacterium | reverse complement strand
ATGCCGGATTATATGGAAAATCTAAATCTCAGTTTAGAGGCTAGTAAGAGTATGTCTTTAGAAGAGTTTAATAAAAACTTTATTAATAATTCTGAGTTTGAGGCTATTACAAAAGATCTTACCGCTATCTGTAAAAATGCTTCTGAAAATATAAAATCCTTGGAGGACGCCGGCTGGAAGGTAGACCCAGAACTTAAAAATTCGGTTCGTATTGCTGTAGAAAAAATGCAAGAGTTAGATAATTTAAGTGATAAGTATTCGGAAGCTTGGAAAGAATTTTTGAGCGATGTTGGTTTAGATGAACAAAGTTATGCCAATACTATTTTAAATGTTAAAGATAATGCTGGTCATTCATTAGTTATTGATACTGGCACTGTTTTAGATATGCCTAAAAACTATACACCTAGCCAAATTGGTAAGTTTGTTGGTTTGGTAGATAGGGTTAAGGAATTAACTGAAAATTTAACTCCGGAAGAGTTAGTTGAAATTAGAAAATTGCCAGTTGACCAACTTATTAAACAAAACATAAAATTATAAACTATGGATATTCTCAAAAAAGCTTTTTTTGCTAAGTTCGGATTAAATAAATTATCTAAGGATAAGCAAGATGAATTATTGTCGGGAATAGGGGAGACTTTTATTAAACGAGTTATTGGTCCAGCTATGATGAGTCTTCCAGAAAAGGATCGAGCGGACTTTCAAACTTTGGTAGAGGATAAAGATTTTGATAAAGTCCTTCAATTTTTAATTACCAAAGTTCCCAATTTTAAGGAGTTGGCTGCGGTAGAGGCTAAAAGATTACAGGACGAAATAAAGAACGCTACCGGAAATTAGTTAGTTATAAAAACCCCATAGTGGGGTTTTTTGTTGACCAATTTCTGTTTTGTTTTATAATAGAAAATAGAGTAACTATCTTTTACATATAAATAAAGGAGTATTAATGAACGATCGATTGATTACATTTGCCTGCTTCTTGGGGGCAGCCATCGCTTTATGTGCTACGCCACCCGGTTTGGTAGTCGTTATGTTTTTTATGTCGGTACTTGCTTTAATTACCGAAAACTCAATTTTAGGAATAATTTTGGGGTATCTGATTACTATAGGTTTGGTTTTTACCATACTTCTTCTTCTCCGGAGGTGGGTCAATAAGGGGGAGAATAATAGTTCACCTCGTCGCTCTGTCTGATATAAATAAAAAACACTCTTCATTGAAGAGTGTTTTTCTTTTAATTACTAAGTTCTTTCTTTATCTCGTTGAATTCATTTTCCGCTTCTTTGAGGCGGATTTTTAGTTCTTTAATTAATTCTGCACCTTCTCGTACTTTATTTAGACCCTCCTCTATATCCGCCTCTTTTTGATCTTCAAACCAGGTGGCAATAGCTTCTAGTTTCTTTAGGGTTTCTCCGATGTTGTTCTTTTTAGTCATCTTATTATTTATATTTTAGTCGGCTGTAGCTAAAAATCCACCATCTCCGGTTTCCGCTTTAAATTTAGTTCCCTTGGGAGCTTCTTTTTTAGAACGGATTAGTTGTCCATTTTCTGCTCGTAAAATACTATATCCAAGTTTTAAGTTTCGTTTTGGATCTTGGGAGGTAATTAATTTTTCTCGATCGTGAATTTTTGTAGAGAATCCGGCAATTTGTTCTTTTAATATATTTAAAAATCCAGTGGTTCTTTCTCTCCAATATTCTGGGATTTTTAATAGTTCTTTAAAAGAAGCAAAAACTTGGTTTGCCGCCACTCGTGCGCGATCTTTAGTGCTACGAATATTTTCTACTCCAAAACTTAAAATTTGGTTTTGTCGGTAGGGAAGTTCCGCTTTTAATTTTTTCCAGGATTCACTAAGTAAATTAGCCGCAGCGGTAGGGGTAGAAATGTGGGCTCCATAATCTGCTACCAAACTAGAAATTGGTGTATCCCGATCGTGACCAATAGCACAGATAGTAGGAATCTTAGAACCAAAGATAGCCCGGGCTACGAGTTCATTATTAAAAGCTTGTAGATCTTCTAAACTTCCACCTCCGCGAATAATAACTAAGGCATCCAAGCCCGGCATTTCCTCGTTAAAATATTTAATGGCTTTTAATAATCCATCTACCGCTTGAGCCCCTTCGACGCGAGTGTCTTTTAAATAAAGTTTTAAACCGGCCTTGGCTAAGTTTTTACGGAAGTCATCAATTACTGCGCCAGTGCGAGAGGTGATGATTCCAATTTGCTCCGGAAATTCTCCCAAGGTTCTTTTGCGATCAAATAATCCTTCCGCTTGAAGTTGTTTTTTAAGTAATTCGTAAGCTTTTTTAAGAGAGCCTTCTCCAGCCAACTCCAAGGTCTCTACTCGGAAGCTGAATCGTCCCTTAGCCTTATAAATACTAGGGGATCCACCAACCTTAACCTCCATTCCGTCTTCTACGGGTAGACCTAAGCCTCGATAGGCGTATGGACTCATATAACAATCCATTAAGCTGCCATCTTTATCCTTTAAAGAAAAATAAAAACCGGTCGGGTGGGGCTTAGCTCCAGTTACTTCGCCAACTACAAAAAACTCTCGAGCCTTAAAAAGTTCGTTTACAAAATCTAAAAATTCACTAACCGAAAATACCGGTGTCACTTCTTTCATTTGCGATAAGACTAAGATTGAGTGTAGCATGATTGTAATGGAGGTGAAGACAATCCGCATTAACGCTTATCTGGCCAATCTTGGCCTTTGCAGTCGCCGAGAGGCGGATGTTTTTATTGCACGCGGGTTAGTCACTATTAATGGCCGAAAAGCCAAGTTGGGCGACAAAGTTAATCCCGGCGACAAGGTGGAATTAAACGACAAACGGCCAGAGCCAAAATATTATGTGGCTTATCACAAACCAGTTGGCGTGGTTACTCATAGCCCAGTAGATGATGAGGTAGAAATTTCGGATCTATATAAATTTAAAACTCGACTTTCTCCGGTGGGTCGTTTAGACAAAAATTCTCACGGTTTAATTATTCTTACCAATGATGGTCGGGTGGTTAAACATCTTTTGAGTCCGGAGGAGCACAAAGAAAAAGAATATATGGTGCGAGTAGACGAACACATTACGCCTAGTTTCTTACGTCGCATGGCGGAGGGTATGCCCTTAGAAGATGGCGAAAAAACCAAACCAGCCAAGACTCAAATGGTTTCCGATAAATCATTTAGAATTGTTTTAACAGAAGGTAAGCATCACCAAATTCGTAGAATGTGTGCCATCTCTGGTTACCGAGTTTTAGAACTCTGCAGAACCCGTATAATGGATATTCGACTTGGCTCACTTAAGTCCGGCGAGGGTCGAGAGTTAAAGGATGCAGAACTTAAAAAGTTTTTGAAAAATTTAGGAATAGAAAAGTAAACAAGACCTTATCTTAAAATTCCTTCCGGTCGCGATATAGGCTGATTTTACACACAGACTAGAAATGACGACGAAGTAATGCTGGTGAGCATTTCTAGGAGGAGTGACGCAGTATGTGTTAAAATCAGCCATATCCCTTCTGGGTTCCGCGAGTTTTGTTGCTCTGGATTGTTGCTCGTCGGAGCTGTAGTCTATGACTACTAATCTCCTCCTCGCGCCTCCCATATCACCAAAACTCACAGGAACGCGTCGCGAAGGAGTTTTAAGATAAAGTCTAATATGATTATTGATGAAGTAAAAATAACAGTAGCGGCTGGGGCGGGTGGTCGTGGTGCTGTAGCCTTTGATAAAAACAAGAAAGCACTTGGCCCAACTGGCGCGTCCGGTGGTCGTGGTGGCGATGTAATTTTTGAAGGGGTGGCGGATATTAGTGCCTTACGTCAGTTTCAATATAAAAAATCTATAGCCGCTAAACGTGGTATGGATGGACGTAGTCAGTTTAAAGATGGGGTGGATGCAGAAGATTTAGTTTTAAAAGTTCCAGTAGGAACCGTAATTCATGGTCTAGATTTACCCACTGAAATTTCTCAGATTGGAGAACGGGTTACTTTAGTAAAGGGTGGTCGGGGAGGTAAGGGAAATTTTCATTTTCGAGCGCCCTGGAATACCACTCCTAAGGAATTTGAAGTGGGTCAGCCCGGAGAAAAAAAGGAGTTATTACTAGAGCTTAAACTTATTGCCGATGTGGGTTTGGTGGGTTTACCAAATGCTGGAAAATCTTCGCTTTTAAACGCTGTAACCAACGCCAACAGTAAAGTGGGTGCTTACCCCTTTACCACCCTAGAACCCTCTCTAGGAGCCTATTATGGGCTTATATTGGCAGATATTCCGGGGCTTATTGAAGGAGCTTCAGTGGGTAAGGGCCTAGGTATCAAGTTCTTGCGTCACGTGGAACGAACCAAGGCTATTATTCATTTAGTTTCGGCTGATAGTGAAGATGTAGCTAAGGATTATCAAATCATTCGCGAAGAATTAATTGCCTATCGTAAAGAATTAGGTGATAAGCAAGAAATCGTCTTTCTTTCTAAGCGGGATTTAGTTTCCGAAGAAGAATGGGAAAAGAAGGCCAAAATTTTGAGTAAGGCTTGCGGACAAAAAATAAAAACTATTTCCGTATTAGACGATGAATCTTTAGAAGAGGTTCATAAAGTTTTAAGAAAATTATTAAAGGAAAAAGAGGTATAATTACCACTAAAATAATTCTCATTTGTCCCGAGGAAACTCCGGACCGCGACGGTGGGAGGTAGAGTGATTTTCTAGTAAGAAAATACACGCGTTCCGAGGGGCAAAGGAGATTATTAAATTTTTAATGACAAATTTTTGGCAGAAATTACCCAAACCGATTTTTGTTTTGGCGCCGATGGCAAATGTCACCGACGCCGCTTTTCGGCGCGTAATTGCAAAATACGGTAAGCCGGATGTGATGTGGACGGAGTTTGTCTCTTGTGAAGGTTTGTGTTCGCGTGGCAAAGAAAAACTTTTACCAGATTTTTGGTATACGGAAGCTGAGCGTCCAATTGTGGCTCAAGTTTTTGGTACTAAGCCAGAACATTTTTTAGAAGTTGGAAAATTAATTGCCGATTTAGGTTTTGATGGTTTGGATATTAATATGGGTTGTCCGGATCGGTCGGTAGTGGCCCAAGGTGCAGGCGCCGGTTTAATTCGTAACCCACAATTAGCCAAAGAATTAATTTTGGCCGCCAAGGAAGGTATTAAACAATCCGGCAAAAATATTCCAGTCTCTGTTAAATCTCGAATAGGAGATACTAAGAATGAGTTACGTGAGTTGTGACCTAATATATTAGAAACGGAACCGGCAGTGATTACGGTTCATGCCCGCACGCGTAAGGAACTATCTTTAGTTCCAGCGCGTTGGGAAACGGTAAAAGAAGCAGTAGAAATTCGGAATTCTTTAAATTCTAAAACTTTAATTTTTGGAAATGGGGATGTAAAAAACTTGGAAGATGCTCGGCAAAAAGTAAAAGATTCTGGCGCAGATGGGGTTATGATTGGCAGAGGAATATTTGGAAACCCGTGGCTTTTCAGTAATCGTAAGCCGGAAGAAATAAATTTAGAGGAAAGATTTTCGGTGTTATTGGAACACACTCGAGTTTTTGAGGAGTTATTTACCGGTATAAAACCCTTTGAATTTATGAAAAAACACTACAAAGCTTACTTATCTGGCTTTGATGGAGCTAAAGATTTACGTATGAGATGTATGGAAGCGGAAAATGCTGATGGGGTAGAGGCGATTATAAACGAGTGGAAGAGTGGAGGCTTTAAGAAAAAACACTCTTTCTTTAAGACAATTTTGAATCTGTTTAAAAAAACCACCTAAATCCGGTGGTTTTTTTGTTTTTACAAACTTCCCAAATCTAAATCGTGAGTAGTTTTTATTTCTTTAATAAATTCCGGCATGTGGCTGACAAGAATCATCGCGCCTTCGTACATTTGCAGGGCTTTAGAGATTACTGGTAAGTGACGGAAGTTAATGTGGTTAGTCGGTTCGTCTAAGATTAAAAGTCCTGGTTTTTGGAGAACTAAACGGGCAAAGGAGAGTAAACCTTTTTGACCTTCGGACAAGTGACCTACTTTAATATTCATTAATTCCGCGGTGATTAAGAAGCCCGCCGCTGTAGAACGTAAATCAGATTCCGAGATATCGGCCCGATGCTCTAAGACTGAAGCTAAAGATTCATAAACCGTCTGATCAAAATCTAAAGTAGAGAAGTCTTGGCGATAAAAGCCAATTCGAATATTTTCCGCTATCTCCATGTCTTTGGTTTTGCCAGAGGCAAGGTGTTCTAAAAGAGTACTCTTACCAATGCCGTTTGGACCGGAGATTAAAAGTTTGTCTCGCTTTTTCAAAA
>CAZHWX010000025.1:0-6549 GCA_964536045.1 uncultured Candidatus Saccharibacteria bacterium | reverse complement strand
CATGCGAAACGGCAACCGAAAATTATCTACAAGCTTAGTTTTTATTAGAAACAATATTGTCTTTCCTTTTTTTAACCTGAGAAGCGAAAAACTTTCTTGATTCAGGCGAGTTCCAAATATAACACCGGCGATTCCCTATGGAGCCTTGGGGCCGATGCTCAAAGTTAAATTACCTTGAGGACGCAAGCTTTACGCAAAAGCGAAAGCTGGCGCTGCAACACGTTGGTTGGCAGTTAATTTGTTTTGATTAGATTAACGAGCGAATCCGCTCGGCTTGCAATCTTCAGCTGAGACGCCTCGTCGAGGCCCAGCATCCCCAGTTTAAGAAAGTTGCTTTCGGATTTCCCGATTCGCTTCTTTCTGTTTAAGGTGCTCACGCTTATCCGCTTTCTGGCGACTCTTTCCGAGGCCCAATAAAAGCTTGATGCGTGGACCTTTTTTATACAACTTTAGACCCACTATTGTCAACCTCTCCTGTTTTACCCGACCAGCCAACTCATCTATTTCTGCCTTATTTAAAAGGAGTTTTCGGACCCTCTGGGAATCGTACCCTTCCTGTATATTCTTGGCTTGATAGGGCGGAATATCCATACCTACTACAAACACCTCTTCCCCTCTAATAATGGCGTAGGTGCCCGCTAAATTGGCTTTCCCAGTCGCTACCGACTTAACCTCACTCCCTAGCAATTCTAAGCCCGCCTCATAGGTTTGGAGGATCTCGTAATCAAACCCGGCTCGCCGGTTTTCAGATAGGGCTTCCATAGCGATTTAAGCTTACCATGAAAGCTAAATTAGTTGACTATAAGCCCCAAAACCCTTAGTATTTTTCGTATCGAGTACCGAATCAATAACCAAATCGTAGCGCCAGAATTGCGCATCGTAGACGAGACGGGTCAAAATCTTGGATTAATGACTCGCGAACAAGCTCTCGCCGCCGCTAAAGAACGCGGGGTGGACTTGGTAGAAATCTCCTCCGTTGCCAAACCTCCAGTCGCTAAACTGATTAGTTTTGATAAGTTTCGGTATCAGAAAGAGAAAGAAGAGAAAAAACAGAAGGCCGCCCAAAAGAGCAACGAGCTAAAGCAAATTCGCATTACGCCCCGCGCTGCTGATAACGACCTCCAAGTTAAGCTTCGTAAAACCGAAGAATTCTTGAAGGAAGGAAATAAGGTGGAAATCGGAATTTTTCTTCGAGGTCGCGAGAAAGGAAACAAGGAGTGGGCCTTAAATAAGTTAAAGAATTTTCTTTCTCTTATTCAAACCCCTCACCATGTAACCATGACTCCCCGACCAGGTGGTCGAGGCTTTGTAACTCAAGTAAGTAAAAAGTAAAAAAATAAAATCATGCCAAAAAATAGTATTAAATCCCGTCTTCGCGTTACTCGTACTGGTAAAGTCGTACGTCGTTCTATGGGTTTAGGTCACTCTCGCAGTAATAAGAGTGGTACCCAAGCCAGTCGTCGCCGTAAGGGTCGTACCCTCGCCGACTTCAAAGCAATCGCCTACAAGCTTAAATAAGCTTGACGGAAACTCAGTCCTAACTTAATCTCAACACGCTATGCCGAGAGTAAAAAATGGCCAATTGGCCCACAAGCGCCGCGCTAAAGTCTTAAAGCAAACCAAGGGTTTTCGCTGGGGCCGAAGCTCGAAAGAAAAAGCTGCTAAAGAAGCTCTTCTTCATGCGCAAAGCCGAATGTTCCGTGGCCGTAAGGAAAATAAACGGAATTATCGCACTCTCTGGAATGTAAAAATTAATGCTGGTGGCCGAGAAGAAGGTGTGAAGTACTCAGTTTTGATGGGAAGCTTAAAAAAGAAAGGTGTGATTATTGATAGAAAGATTCTCGCTGACCTCGCCGAAAACGAACCAGTAGTTTTCAAAAAGATAGTAGAGTTCGCTAAGTAATTTAAAACCGCCGAAAGGCGGTTTTTTATTGTCTATTGACGAAAAAACCAATAAGCATATAATCGTTTTTACCTGTTTATGTGGTGTTTCTTGATGGGAAACAGGTGATGTCCTTTCACATAGTTGTGCTGATCTCAGCAAGTTTCGTAGGGAATAAACCCATTCGTCCTAAGCTGAGAAGGGCGGCAGTCCACAACCTCAATTCCGGAGGCGTATGTTCTACATCACGCTACCCACCGATCCTTTTCGTAGGGATCCGTCGGGTGAAGGACTGGCATTGATGAAATCTGCAGAGTGCGATCGACACCCGCCGTGACGGCGGACCACAAATCGCACATATGCAATTGATGCCAGCGGCTTAAAATCCGTGCAGGTCCTTAGGGACTCCACTACCAAACCAAGTTGTGCTAACCCCACCAAAAAAAGGGACTAACGCCAATAAGGAGCGGTCGTACAAACATCGGGAGAATGCGCATAGCGCTTCAGCCCACAAACAGTCCAGAACAATGTTCTGGCTGTTTTTTTATTTAAAGAAAAACCCGAACTTTTTTAAATCTACCCTACCCCTCTTAACCTCTACTCCCTCCTTTTCTAAAATCTTAATTTTGTTTTTCTGTCCTAAAGCATAACCACCTAAGGAACCATCCGACCTAACCACCCGATGACAGGGTGTATGTGGTGCGTCTGGATTTTTATTTAACGCGTTACCGGTGGCTCTCGCCGCTTTGGTGTTCCCGGTGGCTTGGGCGAGACTCTGGTACGTGGTGACTTTGCCCCTGGGGACCTGCCGGAGCTTTTGATATACGATTTTTTGCCAAGATGAGATCATACGCTTTTTTTAGATTCCTTCTAGAATTTATGGCTCGTAAAAATTTTAATGCGTCTTTATACAAGAACCAAGCACAACCCTGATCGTGAAATCCAGAAATAGAAACTCTGGATTTTTTAGTCTCCGCTAAAAAGAAAGTAATAGTCTTAAAAATTCTTTGTTTATCTCTTGTAAACACAAACCGATCTTGAACCCGAAAGTTATTAAAAATAGAAAGTTCACTTGGCCGAATACCAGTTTCTTCCCACACCTCTCGCAAAGCAGCGCGAAAATTACGCTCCCCCTCCTCTAACTTACCCTTCGGAAAATTCCAATAATTTCCTCCTTGGTAAATTAGTAAGAACTTGGGCCCTTCGTTGGTTTCTCTAAAAATTATTAAGCCCGCCGAAATCTCACGGTTAGCAGGAATACTATTGGGTTTATTTTGATTCTCGATCATTGGTTAAAAGTAATTCAGGTGGTAAACGCAAAATTACCACACAACTAAGAAAAGACAAAATCCCCGCTAAACCAAAGATGGTTTCAAACCCAAAAAATTCTGCGATAGCCCCGCCCGCCACCGCAGTAATTGCAGAAAAAATTGCGATGGAGGTTCTATCTAAGGACCAATCTAAAGCATAGTGACCATTATCTAGGTGACGAGAAAACACCGCAGTCCAAGAAGGGCTATATAAACCAAAAGCTAAACCCTGAAGCGCTACCGCAAAAAATAGGTGCCAAGTATTTTCTACTAATAAGAACGAGAAAGCGGCTAAACTACCCAAAAATAGACCAATTGCTAAAACCCTCACATCGTCTCGCTCCCCCTTCTTTTCATCAATAAATCCTGCGGATACCAATTGAGTAATGGCGTTTACTAAAAAATAAACCGCACTCGCCAAACCCACCGTTAATAAATTGGAGTCCTGCACCTTCCCCAAAATAAACACAGCTAAAATTGGCGTAATTAATCCCCAACCTCCCCACAATAAGAGGTCTAATAAAATAAACCGACGCACCAAAGTTCCTATTTTCCAATCTTTACTCATATTTTATTTATTAATTGTTAAAACAAATTTACCATCCTTTATATCTACACTAACCGAACCACCCCTAGGCAACTCTCCCTTTAAAATTATTTCGGAAAGTGGAGCCTTTAAATGTTCCGATACAGCCTGACGAAGTGGGCGCGCACCAAACACCGGACTATAACCAATTTCTGCCAACTTCCCAATCGCCTCATCCGAAATTTTTAACTCCACCTGCTGAGTAGTTTCTAAAACCGAACAAACATCTTTTACCAAAAACCCTGCAATAGTTTTTATCTCTTCCTGATTTAAAGAACGGAAAGCTACAATGTCGGAAAAACGATTTAAAAGTTCGGGACGGAAATATTCCGTAAGTCTATTTTTCAAAGTTTCCGAAATCTCCCCCATCTCCTTCCCCGCCTCAAGTTCTTTTTTAATAAAATCCGAATGTGCGTTAGAAGTAGCAATAATTAAAGTGTGTTCAAAATTAACCGTGCGCCCCAAACTATCAGTTAATCGTCCATCATCAAAAACTTGTAGGAACAAGTTCAACACATCCGGATGCGCCTTTTCAAATTCGTCGAGTAGCAATACACAATACGGCTTATCCAAAACCGCGTCCGTCATAGAACCGGTTCGTGTACCATCCGGTGTGCCTAAAAAGCGAAAAATGCTTTGTTTATCTTGATATTCCGACATATCAAATCGCAACATGTCTACTGAAGAACCAAATTGAATCTTGGCCAAAATTTTAGCGAGCTCAGTTTTACCCACGCCAGTTGGACCCACAAATAAGAAAGCGGCGATTGGTCCACCCTTTCTGGAAAGTCCACTTCTATATTCTCGTAAGGATCGCGCCACCGCAGACACTGCGGTTTTTTGGTTTACTAATCGCTTATGAATTAATTCTTCTAAATTTAAAAGTTTCTCCGCTTCTTTATTATCTGCCGAAGACAATGGCACCCGCACCATATTTTGAGTTGCTTCTTCCACCTCTTTTATTCCCACCAACTTGCGACGATTTTCTACCGTATAAGCCATGGCTGATTTCAATAAATCTAAGGCACTAGTTGGTAATTTACGCCGACTAAAATGCTGTCTGGCAATTTCTACTGCTCTCCGAATTGCGGGGAAAGCCACAGTTACCCGATAAAAACGCTCCAAAATTATAGTTGCGTAAGCTAAAAATATACGAGCATCACTTTCGGAAATTTCCTCCACTCGTACCGCTTCAAATTGATTTAGAAAATCTGTGCGTTGCTCAATATATTGTTTAAATTCTTTTGGATAACTTTCAGCAATTACTGGAATTAAATCGGAACGTACGGCCGGCAATAATAAATCAATTGGATTTAAACCCCCTCCTTGTTTAGAGGCGCGGAAAAAATCATGAATATCTGGAATAAAAAGGACAATGTTTTGAGCCATTACCACCTCTTCCATAATAGTTCGTAATCGATCGCCTAATTCCGCCTGGGCAGTTTCTCCCACCAAACTAGAGGTGTTTAATTGAATTAAACGCTTATCAAATAAAACTGAAGGCACCTCGTCCTTCACCATTCGAAAAGCTAAATGCGCAATAATGGTAGATTTTCCCACCCCCGGTTCTCCCACTAAAATCGCATTTGGTTTACCCGGCCGAGAAATAACCTGCAATAAATTAGCTAACTCCTCTCTGTGTCCAACCAAAAACCCAACTGACTCCTGTCTAGCCAACGCCGTAAGATCTGTAGAAAATTGATCTAACACTGGAGTTGGTCTAGAAGTCCAAGCACGGTTTACAGTACGCTTTCGCAAGAAATGGCTCCCCGGCAAAAAACCACCCAGCACCGCCGGCATCTGACGCAAACGCGATAAACCCGAGAAGCGGGCAAACACCGAAGCCTCTGCAATATGCTCCGGCAAAATCCCCAAGGCTCTAAAAAAGTTTTTAGCCGCGGCGTCTGGTTGTAGGGCTACCGCTGCAAATAAGTGACGTGGTTCCACATATTTTTCGTGATTTATCTTAGCCTGCTCAAAAGCTAAGAGCCCCAACTCTTCGGCTCGTTCCGGAGTAATCTTATCTTCCCCATCGGACCACACTTTTTTTACATCCTCCCACTTCACATCCAAGCGGTTTAATAAATTTTTTATTTCATTTGTACTAAGCAAACCCTGTAAAAGCTTTCCATTTTTAGGAATTAAAAGAAGTCTCGCGGTTCGTGGACGAAAAGCCTGCATCACGTTTCCTCCTTTAGCCACCACCTCTCTAACTAAATAATCCCCCCTTCTAGCGGTCCGCAAAGAATTTAACCAAACCAAAAAAATTAAATTGCCTAGAGAGGCTACTGCAGGATACGGCCTAGACCACAACGCAATTACTAGAAATGGCGCCAACACTAAAACCAACCTAGGAATCCAGGTGGTTAAAAATTTACTCCCCTCTGAAAAATTTACTCGTGGCTCAGAAAAATTAAATGTGTTCATAAAATGAAGAATGGAGACGCAATAAACACAATCGGAAAAATAATAAATATTATATAAATCAAAACCCAACAACTAGCGGCAATTAAATAAACTACGAGTCCAATTAAAAGCCTAATAAAGCGAAATATAAAACCAAGCCCATACCCCACCGCCGAATAATCACCGTACATCGGCTTAAATAAATGACGCACGGTTATTCTTAATGCAAAACCCCGATCTAATATTTCAAAAAAATTAAGCGCAGCATGCGCATAACGTCGACTACCGCCAATATACCAATTGCGGAAAAATGCGCCGAAGTGAAACACTAGTCGGCTAAATAAGTAGCTGAAAAGGCCCATTAC
>CAZHWX010000024.1:4883-6823 GCA_964536045.1 uncultured Candidatus Saccharibacteria bacterium | reverse complement strand
ATTTAAGTTCTTTGTTACGTCGGCTTGGGGGAGTGTATGCACTTATAGTTCTGCTGGGTGGAATAGTTTTAAGTATTGGTCAGTATTTTGCTTGGGTCAGTGATCCGATTGGTGCTAGCCTTTTACCGCCTACTCAAGATATCACTTATTTTCTAGGTTATGTTTGGTTACGTTTTCTTACGCCTTTGTTTATTTCCTTTCTCTCTGCTGGGGTTTGGTATTTGTTTTTAAATTTACTACGTAAATATCAACCGCGATTTTTTGAGGATGGCGAACCAGAATTAGGTTTTGCCTTAGCCTTATTTATTAGCTGGCCTAAGTTTCTAGTTTTATTACCAATTGCCTTACTGTCGGTAGTTTTAGTCTCTATTTTCCGCATGGTGGTCCTGCGCGAAGCCTATACCACTCTAGGCTGGCCTTTGGTATTGTCTGCTTTCTTAAACCTCCTCTACGGCAATTCTCTTCTTATTCTCCTCGGCCTTTCCGCTTTCCGCGTCGTCTCCGGTTACTAGATATAAATAATTAACACATTTTCAAAAAATTCGCATATGCAAATTTTTTGAAAATATAGAGTTATCCACCGTTTTGGGAATTAGGGGAGGATTATAATCTAAGTAATGGATGTGGGTGTCTAACTTTCCAATTTTAACCATGGGTTCTGAGGGCTAATAAAATTTGTGATGGATTCTAACTTACCTAATCAGGGGAGTGGAGAAAGAGCTGTGTTAAAAACTTGGCTTCGGGTAGTGCTCGCACTAGTGGCGGGCTTTTTAGTGTTTTTTGGAGTTACTACTTTTAAAGATTGGGAGTATCGGAGGGGCTTGGACGAGAGTCGTAAAGTGTATGACGAGTGGCAAGAAGATTTTTATCAGCGCGCTTTAGCAGATAATGTCGGTGGCAAAACCCCGCAGGACACTCTCCGTATGTATATAGAGGCGGTGGAGAAGGGTGATTATGAACTAGCCAGCAAGTATTTTATTTTGGAGAAGCAAGAAGAAGAATTAAAAATCTTTCAAGATAAAAAATATAAACAAGAGGATTTAGATAATTATCTAAAAATTTTAAAAAAGGTTTTAACCGAAGAAACTGGCACATATTCTTGGGATAAAAAGGTATTTGGTTATGACGGAAGAATATTAGTTGACCTTACTCTTTATCCAAGTGAGGTTTGGAAACTTATAGAAATATAGAAATTAAAAAATGAAAAATCTCACAAAGGTTTTTATTGTGAGTTCTTTTCTACAGATTATTATCTGCCCGGTATTAGTTTTTGCCTATGACGACGATACCACCCATCCAGCTCTAACAGATGAAATAGTAGATTTTTATAATCTACTTAATCCAAACAACACCATATCTGAAGAAGAAAAGAAGTGGATTGTAGAGGGTAGTGTTTTAGAAGATGAGTGGCCACGCTGGATAAATCACTTTTATGATCCTGTGCGGAAAATTGGTTGGAATGGAGAGGGAATTGGGGGGGTTTCTCCTATGGCGGTTAAGTTAATGGCTAGTATTTCCGTAACTTCTGAGGAGCCGCTAGCTTCTCCAGTTTGGTTAAATTCAGAGGAGATACAAGAAAAGTATAGTCGCTACGGAGGAAATAAAACTTGGCAAGCGGGGTTAGTTAATTATGCTAGGAACAATAAAGAAGAAGGATTTAAAACATTGGGTCAAGTTATTCATTTATTAGAAGACGTTTCGGTTCCCGATCATACTCGAAACGATACTCATGCCCATTTAGGATTTTTTGGAGATGATGGTTCGCCATACGAAGACTATTTAAGTAGGTGGAATAGAGAAAATATAGGATCTTTGAGGGTTCCGAATAATTTAATAATTTCTGGTATGCATCCTCCAGCCCTCGCTAGCCCGGAGGAGTTTATTTATAAATTAGCAGAGTATTCTAATAGTTATTTCTTTTCTAAAGACACTATAAATTC
>CAZHWX010000024.1:0-4783 GCA_964536045.1 uncultured Candidatus Saccharibacteria bacterium | reverse complement strand
GAAAAAATAAAACAAGAATTTCAAAACAGCATTATTGCCTATGATTTTTCTTTTTTAAATATCCCATCCTTTTCTTTAGCTGGTGAATTAAATAGGGCTAAAAATGGATTTTTATCTTTAGTTGCTAATGTGTCCGGTTTAGTAGATTTGATTAGTGGCGAGATTATAAACTCTTTTTCGAATGATGATTTAAAAAATAAAACAATTGAAGAAGAGTTTGCAAAAGAAGAAAAAGATACCGATATTGAGGAGATAAATACTGAGATTTTAGAAGAAGAGGATAATTTAATTATTGAAAATAAAGAATCTCAAATAATAAGCTTAATCAAAAAAGAAACAAACACAGAAAATTTATTAGCTGTAGATAATAATGAGACTCCTAATAAATCAGAAGATGTTCAAGTAATTAAACCAACCGGAGGAGGCGGTGGTTCCGCCTCACCAAAAGCTAAACCCAATTATAAGGCCAGGTTTACGGAGGTTTTTTATGATGCTGAAGGTTCGGATGCTGATAGGGAATGGGTCGAGGTTCAAAATTATGGGTCAGAAAACATACTCATTGGTGAGCTTAGTCTTCTAGAAAACGAAGTAAAACATGGAATTGAGGCTTTTTCTGGCGGGTCAATCTTAGAGATTGGAAAGTTTTTGGTAATAGCTGATAAGCCGGAAAGGTTTGTGTTGGATAACCCAACATTCTCAGGGGTTTTAGCAGATAGTTCTTTTTCTTTAAATAATTCATCGGAGACTCTGGTTTTGATGGCGAGTGGAGAGAGTATAGATTCTTATGCTTACTCTTCTAGTACTGGTGGAGCAGGGGATGGTAATTCTCTACAAAGGAAGTCTGATGGATTTTGGTTTGCCAAGACTCCAACGCCTGGTTTAGTGTCTGATGAATCAGTTAATCGATCGCCAGAAATAGTTTGGATTTTTTCAGAAAGTGTTTTAGTTGATCAGGAGGCGTTTTTTACAGCTGCTTCTTCATCGGATCCGGATGGTGATGAATTGTCTTATTTTTGGAATTTTGGTGATGGTGGGTCAGCTGCTCTAGCCACTACTAAACACACCTATTCTGAAGTTGGTACTTATGAAATAAGTTTGTCTGTAACTGATAATAGGGGAAATATTTCACGGGCTAGCGGCACAATAGCAATTGGAGAAGCTGGCGGGGGAGCAGCTAACCATTTAGTAATTAGTGAAATGCAAGTGGCCGGAGTTGATTCTGGTGATGAATTTATAGAAATTTATAATCCAACCGAAACTCCAGTTTCTTTAAATGGTTGGTCTATTCAATACATATCTGGATCTTCAGAAAACATTTTTTCATCTAAAAAGAATTTTTATCCTACTAGCACAATTCCGGCTAAGGGTTTCTTTTTAATAGCTAAGGGGTTAACTACTGATGGGGGTGATGGATATCGTGGCGCATCAGATTTAAATCATAGAAGTTTTAGTCTGTCTGGTGCTTCTTCTGGTGGAATAATTATTTTAGTTAGTACTACCACACCAATAATTTCTTTTTCCGATCCTTCTATTATAGATTTGGTTTTTTACGGAAATACTGAGCTTTTGGGTGTCGGCTCTGCGGTGCCGGAAAATGGTCAAAGTATGGAAAGAAATTCTTTTGTTGATAACTCCTGTTTTCCAGCTATAAATAACTACGAATTTTCTGGTAATTCCTGTGATTCCAATCAGGTTGGTGATTTTTCTATTCGCGCTAAATCCAAGCCTCAATTTTCGCAAAATCTATTGGAACCTAGGGTTTCACCCACCCCTCCTCAAGTTGATTCATCTGGTCTGGTTTCTTATGATAAAAATTCTTTAACTTTTCATCTGGTTTGGGGAGGCTCCGCCGCTTATTACGAAATTTATAAAGATAATATTCTTACTGCTACCACTACCGAAGCCAAAATTAATTTAGGAACCTTAGAAGTCGGTAAAGATTTTGCGTTTAAGGTCAGGGCAATGGATGTTGAGGGGTTGGGTTCGGAATTTGTTGAGGAGATAGAGAATGCTCCAAGCTTTTTATCTAAATTAGATTTCTTTTGGGATGAAAGTAAAGCTGCTTATATTTTAAGAGGGTTTTATGATGGTGAGTTTTTAGTGCCTCAAATAAAAAGAGGTTCGGATCGACCCACCTGGTCCGCGCCCGTATTTTTCTTAAATAAGGAGCCAGTTTATTCCGACTCTGTAAATATTTACGAGGGGCAAATAAATAGTCCAGTTGAAATTGGAATGGAGGCTTTGAGGTTTAATTTAAAAAGGTGTAATGGTTCAGACATAACAGCTAATGGAATAACCTTTCCAGATTCTGGTTTGGTTTGTCCCAGTTTTGGTGCTGATTCTTCCGACACCAACCCGGGCTCAGATGAAGATAAATATTTTGAGTTTATT
Source organism: uncultured Candidatus Saccharibacteria bacterium (assembly GCA_964536045.1). Lineage (GTDB taxonomy): Bacteria > Patescibacteriota > Minisyncoccia > UBA6257 > GWB1-50-10 > CAZHWX01. The sequence goes on along the minus strand of CAZHWX010000024.1, from coordinate 2,392 downwards.
TTTGAAAATAGAGACGATCTTAAAAATTTAAATTCATCTAATTTTTTAACAGTTTCTTTTTATGAATTATCTTCCGCCTCTACTTATGGTAAATATATGATTTTAACTGCTACCGATAAAACACATTATAAATTTCAAGAATCCCCACCAAGTTTGTTTTCTCCAGAAATGACCAGTGAGCTATCTGGAAGATTAGATTCAAATGAGCAAAAGATTTTATTTAATTTTAATAGAGCAAAAGACCGTGATAATTCAGATTATCATCTAAATTATCAACGAAGATTTTCTAGTGTTGATCCTATTGAAAACATTGAATGGAGTGATTTTACTCCGTCTTGGAACGAAAACGTGGCAAGCTTTTCAATTCCCTTAGTCTGGAAAGACAATATAAATATTGAGGTGCGAGCAGGGGATGATAGAAATAATATGTCTTCTCCTACATCTCTTAATTGGTTCTATCCAAACCTTTCAGTAATTTTAGAGCAAAACAAAAAAGATTCTTGGAGTAATAATTTTGGAACTCCTTCGGATATTTGGCGACCCAGTGCGGACAAAGCAGCGTTTCAATCGTTTCAGGTACCAAGTTCAGGTTCTTTTAATAGGGTTAGTTTACGGGTAAAAAATACTCCAACTGGAAATTATTATGGCGGAGATTTGCGCCTCACGGTTTTGCGTGGGACTAGTACGCCAGATTTTGCGAATATTTTAGGAGAAGATATATATGAAAATAATTCAAACGAAGAAAAGGGATTAATTTTTAATTTTTCTAATCCTATAAATTTAGAAGCTAACACCAAGTATTGGTTGGCTCTAGATGTAACTACCGCTGGTCGTACCGATAATGCTTTACAGGTGGAGGTAGCCAATAACAATCCATATTCAGATGGAGAAGCGGGTGAGGGCTATTTTAAAGGTCCATTAGCTGACTGTGGCTGTTCTCTTGGTCAAACTCTTCCAGATCAGGATTGGTATTTCCAGCTTTATACAATTCCCTAAATTTTAATCTGCCTCAAAATTTTGCACATGCAAAATTTTGAGGCAGAAATAATTATCAAATTAATTTATAAAATAAAAAAATGAGTAAAACATCTATAGGCGCCAGACGGCACATGCAGGAGTTAAGTGATTTTTTTCACGATATTAATGAGGTTAGTAATTTTGTAGTAGAAGAGTTCATAGAATCCAGAAGAAACAAAAAATTTTTAAAACAAAGCCTTAAAAGACTTATTAATAAGGGTTATATAGAAGAAAAAAATGGAAAACTTAAGAAGACAAAATCGGGTAATATGTTTTTTAAGAAACGATTTCCAAATATATACACTGAAGAAGTTAAGGCGGGTAATAAATGGTATGTTTTAAGTTTTGATATTCCAGTTAATGAGAATCAAAAAAGAAATTCCCTAAGATATCTTTTAAAAAAATATAATTTTTACCAACTTCAAGAAAGTGTCTGGATTGGTTCTCATAAATTATCCCAAGATATTTGGGAATTTATAGTTGAAAATGGAATGAAAAATTATTGTTTTCCGATGATTGTTGATATTGCAGAAGGAGAAGAAAGACTATTGGAAAAAATAAGAAAAATTAAAAAATAGTATTGCCTCAAAATTTTGCACGTGCAAAATTTTGAGGCAGGGGGTTAATAGTTTGCCAAAATTATTTGACGGATGGGGAGGGGAGATTTATCTTTTATTAAGTTTTTTAACTATTCTCATAATTTAGTTGGAGGGAATTCTAATGGAAGAGAGGAAATTGTATTTTTACTTCAGTGTAAATGGAAGCTATACCCGGAAGCAGAGTTCTTTAGTCTCCGAGGTAAGGCTTCCGAGATCTAACCGACGAAACAAAGAGGTACAGAAACTGGGTCCACATTTGCCGGTTCAATTGAAAATCGGCTCTACGGTGGATTTGGTTTTTGAAAAAGCCAAAATTCTGAGGGGTTGTAAGCGCCTATCTATTCGGAAAAACCCGGTACCTAAGGGTTTATATCCTCAGTTTTATCGAGGATTTATCGTGCTGGCCTTTCGGTATGAAAAGAAGAGATTCTGGATACTGTGGAACAGTGCCCACGTGCTGAAAAGTAGTTAGGCCCCATATTACAAATTCACTAAGGAGGATCTATGGATAGATCTAGGTTGTTCTACTACGGATATCGGCCGGCGGGGCAGTTTGGGATTTTTGGTGGACCAACTTTGGTCTCCGAGATTTCCTTACCCAAACCCGGCGGTGGTAAGTGTTCTGGAAAAGAGTTAGATGGACATCATTTTCTTTCTGGAGCTCCACTGAATATCCTATTCAAGAAACAAAGGGTTCTGCGGGATTGTAGGGTTCTTTCAGTAGTGGATAATCCACTGCCTAAGTCCGGCCCGCTACTGCACCACTGGTTTTACCA
>CAZHWX010000023.1:5700-7199 GCA_964536045.1 uncultured Candidatus Saccharibacteria bacterium | reverse complement strand
ATTATAAATTGAGTCTTAGCCGAAAAATTCTTAACTAACTCCGCAAACCGGCGCGCATTTTCTTCATCGAGTGGTGCATCTATTTCGTCCAACACCAAAAATGGCGGTGGAGTAACCGCAATTAAAGCAAATAATGCCGCCAGAGATACCAAACTTTTTTCACCACCCGAAAGCATTTCCAAACTAGTAATTCTTTTACGTGGCACCTGAAGCTCTATTTCTACTCCAGCCTCTAAATCATCTGGGCCAGCCTGTTCGGGCGAGGACACCTCACCCTCTACTAAAGTTGGCTTAGGTGGAACAACTAATTTCAAACCAGCCTTACCTCCACCGAACATTAATTTAAAGAAGGAATCAAATTCCCGACCAATATCTTTAAAGGCTTTTTTAAAGTCTTCGTGAATTCTTTCATCCAACTCTTTAACCACTTGCGACAAATCAATCGCCGCTCGCTCCAAATCCGCTAATTCTTTAGTTAAAAATTCGGCGCGACTCTCCACTTCTTCGGCTTCTTTAACCGTCGTCTGATCTATTTCTCCAATCGCCGCCATTTCTCCACGTAAACGATAAATTTTTCGCTCGGCCTCCCCCGCCTCTAGAAAATCTTCACTAATTTTTAACATCGGCAATTCCACCGGATCTCGCCCAATACCACGAAAATCTCCGGCCACATCCTCTAATTTAATATTCGCCCGCTCTCGTTCAAATTTTAGCGTCTGCAATTTTTGTTCCGCCGCTCGTAAAATATTCTTTTTCTCTTCCGCGGCACCTACTTTTAATCTAAAGGCTTCATGCGCATTCGCCTGACCCCGCAAAATTTCTTCTTCTTTTTGAGCTAAGTTTTTAGCCTCCACTTCGACTAAAATTATTTTCTTTTTTATTTCGTCCCGCTCCATGCGCATCTGCTCCGTATCATTTTGAGCTTCGGATTTACCACCCGGCGCAAAAAATTTACGAATCCCCTCCACAACACCGCGCACCGCTTTTATAGCTTCTACAGTTTCCAAATTTAAAGCCTCCGAAAGTTTTTGCTCTACCGAAGATAAAAATCTGGTAGTTTCTTCTGCTGGATGTTTAATCGCTTCTGGCGCTGGTCGGAATTCTAATTGTGCATCTAAACGAGCTGCCCGACGCTCCAAATCCTGTAACGTAAAACGAGCATTCGCTAAATCAGCACGCAATTTGTCCAAACCCGAATCCGCAAAAGCCTGATTAGCATTCTTAGCTTCTGCTTCTAATAACTGAACCTCTTTATAAATAACCGCCAAGCTCGCTTCCGCTTCTTTTATTTGTGGTTCAATCGATTTTAAAATCTCACTTTCTTTTTGATAGCGAATAGCAAAAAAAGAATTTTCTAACCGACGCAATTCGGTTTCTACTTCCGAACGTCGTTCAAAACGCGATTTCTGGCGTCGTAAAAATTTTAAATGTGGCTCTATTTCCGCGAGTAAGGCTCGCGCCTTTTCCATATTAGTAGCGGTATGTTCTAAACGTCGTTC
>CAZHWX010000023.1:3681-5600 GCA_964536045.1 uncultured Candidatus Saccharibacteria bacterium | reverse complement strand
CCCGGAAAAACATTCTCCCGATTATCAAAAACTAAAGAAACCTTAGCCAAACCCGCCGCTGCTTTTTTAGGGGTTCCTCCGAAAATTAAATTTTCTAAAGTGTCTCCACGCAACTGCTTAGCTTCTCGCTCACCAAGCACCCAACGCAAAGCATCAATTACGTTAGATTTACCCGAACCATTCGGACCCACAATAGCTGTAACCCTTTCTGGAAATTCTAAAATTGTCTTACCCGCAAAAGATTTAAAACCCTGCAATTCTAAACGCCGTAAAAAATTATTAGTCTTACTCATTGCTAAATTTTGGTAAGGCAGCTTCCGCGGCTTTAGTTTCCGCTTCTTGTTTAGATGGACCCTCACCCTTACCCATTAACTCATCGTTTACAAAAACTCCTACTTCAAAAACCTTGTCATGATCCGGACCATTTTCTCCCAATACTTTATAGACTGGGGTTATTTTGTAACGAGTCTGAACTTTTTCTTGTAAAAAGCTTTTTGGATCCCGATATTTTTCCTCCGCAATTATTTTTTCTACCTCCGGCAAAATTAAAGCAGTAATAGAACGCTTAGCCGCACCATACCCCTGATCTAAATAAATTGCACCCAACAAAGACTCCATCGCATTCGCCAAAATTACTTCTCGAGCGCGGCCCGTATCTTTAGCTTCACCCCGCGACAAGAAAATAAAATCTTCTAAATTTATTTTTTTACCAACTGACGCCAAATTTTGATAATTGACGAGTGCAGCCCGAACCGCAGTTAAGCGCCCCTCTGGAGAGGCTGGAAATTGAGCATATAAATATTCCGTTACTACCAATTCCAACACAGCATCACCCAAAAATTCTAACCGCTCATTGTGCGGTAGGGGCCACTTTGGATTTTCGTTTAAATACGAACGATGTGTAAGTGCTTCTTTTAATAAACCCTGATCGCGAAAACTAACGCCCAGAACCGACTCTAGGTTTTCTAGGTTCGCCATAACTACTAAGAAGTTACTGTTTCTTTTGCGACTTCTTCCCCACCCATCTCCCGGTATACAGTGCCTAATACTCCATTAATAAACTTTGGCGAATTAGCACCACCATAAGCTTTGGCAATTTCTATCGCTTCGTTGATTGCTACCTTAGCCGGCACCTCACCTTTGTCCGCATATAACAATTCATATAAACCAACTCGCAAAACATTCCGGTCTACGACAGCAATTTGATCTAACGGCCACTCTGGCGCAGCTCGTTCAATTATTTTGTCTATTTCCGGCAAGTGTTCCACTACACCTTTAACTAAACGCCAGACAAAATCAGGCTCGTCGATGCCGGGCCCAAATTCCTCCATATTACGTTCCACTATCAAATCTAATTCTGGCTCACGTTTATAGAAATCCCATTCATATAGGGACTGCAGCACAATTGTCCTAACGAGGTGCCGCGTGGCCATTTAGTAAAGTTTGATTATTTAGTAGCAGAAGACTTTTTAGAAGCTCTGGCAGAAAGGTAAAATCCGCATTGCGGACAAGCCTTATGTGGCATGGTCGGCGCCTTACATTTTGCGCAAGGAGACAACTGGAGCTTTTTTAAAGCTAGTTGCGAACGACGACGGCCTACTTTAGAAACTGAGTGATGACTTGATCGTCCCATGGTTTTATTTCCTATTTAATTTATCCGAAACATGAGTAAACGTCAATCTGTGGACGGCAGACAATCCTAGTTTTTTAAGGGCTTTATAGTGTTCCGCCGTGCCATAGCCCTTATTCTTCGCAAAGCCATAACCCGGATATTTCTTATCTAATAATTCCATATATCTATCGCGCTTCACCTTAGCCACGATAGAGGCTAAAGAAACTACCGGGAATTTCTCATCCGCCTTCGGCAAACTCCTCTGTTTTAACCCCGGCAAATTAATTCTCAACCCCGCATCCAAAAT
>CAZHWX010000023.1:0-3581 GCA_964536045.1 uncultured Candidatus Saccharibacteria bacterium | reverse complement strand
TTTATTTTATCAATAGTTTTTACCCCCACACTTTTAACCACATAAAATGCTTCGCCCCGCTTTACGGCTTTTTTAATTTCTTTTAACCACAATTCCCGCTGGACTGCAGAGAGTTTTTTAGAATCCCGCAATGGCAATTTTATTTCTTTGAACCATTTGGCATTTTTGGGCAATGTAAAAACGCAGACCATTACTGGCCCAGCCAAGGGTCCACGTCCTACTTCGTCCACTCCCACAATCCACTCCATTTAAAAATCTTACAATAAACTAAATTTTTAAGGTTTTATTTGTCACCAAAATACTTAACTGTCAACACTTACTTGTAACCAAAAAATCTTCTAGAATACCGTTAAAGAAAAAAGGGATTATGGCTAAATTCGTACACCTACACACTCACTCTCATTATTCCCTTTTGGATGGACTCACTAAAATTGAAGAATTAGTAGAACGCGTTAAAGAAACCGGCATGGATGCGGTGGCCTTAACCGATCACGGCAGCATGTATGGCGCAGTAGAGTTTTATAAAAAAGCCAAGAAGGGTGGCATCAAACCAATCATGGGCGTAGAAGCTTATGTCGCTCCAAATGGTCACCTTCAAAAAAGACCAGGTATAGACAACGAACGTTTTCACCTAACCCTGCTCGCCAAAAACCACACCGGTTGGCAAAACATGTTGAAGCTCGTCACCACTTCTCAATTAGATGGCTTCTATTACAAACCTCGTATTGATGCGGAGCTTCTACATCAACACCACGAAGGAATTATTTGTTTATCTGGCTGTCCGGCCGGTCAACTCTCTCGCCTCTTAGAATCTAAAAAAAGAACGGAGGCCGAAAAATTAATTGCGGAATATAAAGAAATCTTTGGTGAAGATTATTACTTAGAAATCCAACCGCACAACAAAAAGATTTGGCCGGTAATGAAAGAGCTATCGGAAAAATTTAATTTACCCTTAGTCGCCACTCAAGATTCTCACTATGCCCGCGTAGAAGATAAAAATGTTCACGAAATTCTTTTAGCCGTCCAAACTGGCGGTAAATTAGACGACACCGATCGGATGAGTATGAAAGATTATGATCTTTCTCTCCGCTCCCCGGAAGAAATGGAGACTATTTTTGCCGAACTTCCGGAAGCGGTTACTAATACTGTAGCTATCGCCGAAAAGTGTGCAGTAGATTTAGAGCTTGGTAAAAATAAATTACCAAAATATATTTTGCCAGAAGGTGAAACTTCTTCTTTTGAGTATTTAAAAAAGTTAGTACAAGAAAAATTACCTCACCGTTATTCCGACGTAAACGAAGTTGTTCTAAAAAGAATTGAAATGGAATTAGGAGTTATCGAAAAAACCGGCTTCTCCGATTACTTCTTAATTGTCCAAGATTTTATTAACTGGGCCAAAAATCACGGCATCGTTGTTGGTCCAGGTCGTGGTTCGGCCGCCGGCTCTGCCCTTTCTTATGTATTAGGTATTACAAACCTTGATCCGATCGCCTACGATTTACTTTTTGAACGTTTCTTAAACCCAGATCGTATTCAAGTGCCCGACGTCGACGTCGACATCGCTGATACTCGTCGCGACGAGGTGGTAGCTTATGTGCGCCAAAAATATGGCAACGATAAAGTAGCTCAAATTATTACCTTTGGAACCATGGCGGCTCGCGCCGCGATTCGCGACACCGGACGCGCCTTAGGACTAAGCTATGAATTTTGTGATCAGATTTCTAAATTAATTCCATTTAACCCGACTCAAGGTATGAAGGTGGGTTGGTTAAAAGATTGTTTAGTAAACGTGGCGGAACTAAAACATATGTACGAAGGTAATCCGCAAGCCAAAAAATTAATTGACTTAGCCATGAAGATGGAAGGTGTTGCTCGTCACGCTTCCGTCCACGCTTGCGGAGTCGTAATTTCGCCAGAGCCCTTGGTTAACTTTATGCCGCTTCAAAAAGCTCCGCAGGGTGATGACTCCGTTATTACTCAATTTGAAATGCACGCCGTAGAAGATTTGGGTATTTTAAAAATGGACTTCTTAGGTTTAAAAAACTTAACCATTATCGAACAAGCTTTGCGCTTAATTCGCGAACACCACGGAGTAGATGTGGAGATGGATAAAATTCCATTAAATGACGATCACACTTTTGAAATTTTAAAACAGGGTGACACAACCGGCGTATTCCAGTTGGAATCTTCCGGTATGCGTCGTTACTTAAAAGAACTAAAACCTAGCAACCTGGAAGATATCATCGTCATGGTGGCACTTTATCGTCCAGGTCCAATGGAACTAATTCCAAACTATATTAACCGCAAATTTGGACGCGAAGCGGTTACTTATTTACATCCAAAATTGGAACCAATTTTGAAAAATACTTACGGTATCGGTGTGTATCAAGAACAAATGATGCGTATTGCGCGTGACTTATCCGGCTTCACCCTCGCGGAAGCCGACACTCTTCGTAAAGCAATTGGTAAAAAAATCAAAGAACTTTTAGCGGAACAACAAGTAAAAATTATTTCCGGCATGATTAAAAATGGAATCTCGGAAAAAACTGCTCAAGAAATTTGGGAGCTCTTTCCCCCATTCGCTCGTTACGGTTTTAACCGCTCCCACGCCGCTTGTTACGGCATGATAGCCTACCAAACCGCCTACTTAAAAGCTCACTATCCAGTAGAGTTTATGACTGCTCTTTTAAATGTTTCTGGTACCGACATTGAGCGTATTAATTTCTTAGTTACGGAAACTAAAAAAATGGGTATTCCAGTTTTACCCCCGGACGTAAATGGTAGTGATGAAAATTTTTCCGCTCAAGAAAAAAGTATTCGCTTTGGACTTTTAGCTATTAAAAATTTGGGTGCCGGCATTGTGGAAGCCATTATTAAAGAACGTGGCAGTAATGGTTCTTTTGTGGATTTAAAAGATTTAGCCACCCGCATCAAACATCGTGATTTAAATAAAAAATCTTTAGAAGCCTTAATTAAATCTGGCGCCTTAGATTCTATTGGTTTAGATCGCGCGCAGGCCGTTGCCAATTTGGAAGATATTGTGACCTTTGTGCAAAATGTAAAAAAAGCAGAACAGGCGAATCAATCCTCACTCTTTGGTGGCACAGCTATTTTTACCGGCTTACGTTTAAAACCCACCGACCAAATTTCTAAGATTCAATTACTATCTTGGGAAAAAGAATTGCTTGGTCTCTATGTTAGCGATCACCCAATAAAAAATTTAACGGAAACAATAAAAAAGACCGGAGCTAAAGTTCGGCCGATTCGCGAAGCCTTGGCCTTGCCTAAGCGCGGAAAAAATGGACCGCGGGTAGTAATTTGCGCGGTAGTTTCTAACATTCATAAAATCTTAACCAAGAAGGGCGACCCCATGCTTTTTGTCGGTGTAGAAGATGGCGATACTGCCACCGAAATGATGGTCTTTGGCGAAGTAATGCAAAAACATCCTACCGCTTGGGAAGAAAATAAAGTTTTGTTAGCTGCTGGACGTTTTTCTTTCCGGGGCGAAGACGAACCGAAATTTATCTGTGACGACGTGCGCGTAATGCAGGCTTAATTTAAAAAACTTTAAAATACCGGCA
>CAZHWX010000022.1:5040-7279 GCA_964536045.1 uncultured Candidatus Saccharibacteria bacterium | reverse complement strand
GGTTTACGCAAAGCGATTGGGGCGCGTCGTCGAGATATTAATTTTCAATTTTTAGTAGAGTCTATTGTTTTAACCTTATCGGGTGGAGTGGTGGGGGTATTTTTAGGCTGGCTTATATCTTTTGGTTTTAGTTCTTTAAATATTATTCAAACGGAAGTTTCTGTTGGAGCTGCTTTACTAGCTTTCGGAGTATCTGCGGCAATTGGTATTGTTTTTGGTTATTATCCAGCGCGTCGAGCTGCCAATCTTAATCCGATTGAAGCTTTGCGTTACGAATAATATTTTTTGTTAAAATAAATACATTATGAATAAGCTTTTTATGGGTGGGGTAGTTTTAATTTTGGCGGTTGGAATTTATTTGGGTGTTTCCGGACTTTCTTCAAATACCGGAAAATTAACCGATTACAGTTCGGCGACCGCCGATTTACCGGCCGAGGCTCAAGATTCTGGAAGGTATGCATTCTATTCTTTGGCGGAAGTAGCTAAGCACAAAGATGCCACAAGTTGTTGGGCGGTGGTAAAAGATGGGGTTTACAATCTAACTACGTGGATAGATCAACATCCGGGTGGAGCAGAAAAAATATTAGCGCTTTGTGGCAAAGATGGTACCGAAGCATTTAGTAATAAGCATGGTGGTGAGATGCGCCCAGAAAATGAGTTGGCTGGTTTGCAGATAGGAAAATTAGCTACTGAATAATATGGATTTCCATCCTTTTATTGTTCATTTTCCAATTGCTTTATTGGTGGTTTATTCCATCTTGGAAATATTTTTAGTGGGCCGAAAGAATCCAGATTTTTGGAATTCTTTTAAAGATTGGATTTTAGCTATTGGTTTAGCTGGAGCATTTTTATCCCTACTTACTGGGTCTATTGCGGAAGAAAATTTATTAGTAGAAAACAATATCGTAGAAGCTCACGAGGTAGTGGCTCAATTAACCACTGCAATTTTTAGTTTTCTTTTGGTGGCGCGTATGTCTTTGCGGTTATTATCTAAAAAACCGGAACTTTTAGAAAATGGGTTAGGGTTTATGAGGAGTCCAATACTTTTAGCTAATAATCGTTTTGTTTTAGCTGGCTTAGCGTTGTTGGGTTTGATTTCTTTGTCCTTTACGGGTGCCCTAGGTGCAGCTTTGGTCTATGGTCCAAAAGGGGATTTTGTTATTTCTTTAGCCATTAAGATTTTAGGTCTGTAAATATAATATTTGGATCTGATCTTTTGCCTCAAAATATCAACACCTATTGATATTTTGAGGCAGATATTTTGTCTTTTTGATTATTGACTATTATTTAATAATGTTTTATTATTTTATTAGTCCTTATAAATTATTAACCTAAATATTGGAGGTTGCATGGCTTTTTTTAAGCCAAAAGAAGACGATCTGTTTCACTCCAGTTTAGTTCCGGTTACCGCAGAGCTTTATGTGTTTTTAGTTGGGGCAGCCGAGTCTCAATTAAAAGAAGAATTACGTTTTATTACCGCTAAACGTTTACGTTCCATTGTTAAACAATATGCGGAAGAGCGTTGTCGCCCTAACGTAATTTGTGTCACTCATAGAGGTTCAGTTCGTTTAACCCTATTCTTACAGGATCTTTTTTTCTATGAAGATCATGCGGTAGTGGAACTTCATGTGTCCTTGCCAATTCTTGGTAGTCCGTCGGAACATGAGGAGATCTGGCGTCGATTGTTATCCGGTAATTTTCCCAATCATGGGCTCCGTGATGGAGATCTGTGTATGTTTGTGGAATTTCACGGTGACGATTTGCCGGAAAAAGTAAACGGAGTTTTCCGTCGAAAAAGTAGTAAATAAAAGCTGTCCAACTTGGACGGCTTTTTTATTGACTATATTTAAAATGAGTTTATAGTTTTGGGGTTCTTTTATAACTAAATAAGAGACCGTACTCCCGGATGGAGTAACGGGAATTCCTAGGGTTCTAATGTTTTTAGATTCTTAGAGCTAAGGGGGATTTCCAAATCAAGAAAGGTAAGGTGTTTTATGAGCACAAGCCAATCTGAAGACTTTGAAGGTCTTCTTCATATGAAGCGGGGAAAGTTCAATGAAAGTGTAAATGCTTTGGAGCGTGCACTTCGAGCTATCTATGGGTCGCCAAAGAAGGTCTTTGACCGACTGCGTATCGATGAAAAGTTTACCGATCGAATGGCTGGATTCATGGCTTCCGGTGGATATACCAAAGATTTTGGAGATCTTTTACGTTTTTTTCTTGTTCAATATGAAGAAGG
>CAZHWX010000022.1:1372-4940 GCA_964536045.1 uncultured Candidatus Saccharibacteria bacterium | reverse complement strand
GCGTTGGAGTTGTGGGCTTTGGCCGTCGAACATCCGAAGGTGTGTTTGGAGAGGACAATTGTGGCTCTCGGTTCTTATCGGGATCTGGGAGAGGGAAGTAAGGTTTTTCCTGCTTTGAGTGCAGGGTATAAGAAAGGAGCATATCATCCTTGTACTGATTCGGTGTCAGACGGTCAGCAATTGTTTAATCATTATTCTTTTGCTGCCGTTTCAAGATTTATAAAATAAACAAACCGCCCAATTGGGCGGTTTTTTGTATGGATCAATTCTTTTTGAAGGCTTGGATAGTTTCTCGGATTTTGTTGCCACCGAAGAAAAACACAATAAGTACTACAGCTACAACAATACTGATTATTGTCTCAACATTTAGATCCATAACCATTCTCCTTATATTGATTAGTGTGAAAAAACCATCGTAATTTTATATGTATTACGATGGTTTTTCAATAAATATGTAATTTGGTTTCTTAAATTAAAAGGATTAGTCTGTATTTAATGGAAACTAAAATCAGCAATGATTGTACGGCAGTCATTTATCGTAAAACAGAATCGGGAATTGAGTTTTTAGTTTTAAAAAGATTTGATCCAGAAAAAAATCAAGAATTTATAAGATTAGTAAAAGGCGGAGTTAAAAAAGAAGAAACAGCAGAAAATACTATTCTTCGAGAAATTTCGGAAGAGGTTGGAATGTCTGAATCTAAAATAGTCGCCAAGTTAAAAAATTATGAATATGAGTCGGAATATAAAGGAATTAACGTTATCCATAAGGTTCAATCTTTTTTAGTAGAAATTCCGGCTGAAAACTCGTCTATTAAAATAGACTCCTCGGAAGAGGGCGGATTTACTATCAACGGAGCCGAATGGGTAACTAATAACCAGGCGGCGGAGACATTATCCTTTGAAGTGGAGAGGGAACTGGCTAGAGAGGCTATATTAGCCATTTAGATTGATTTTTGGCCCTAAAATGGGCTAATATTCTAAGCGTGAGTTTTACATTTGCGGGATCGTCTAACGGTAGGACAGTGGCCTTTGAAGCCATTAATTTTGGTTCGACTCCAAGTCCCGCAGCAAGGTTGCGAAGGCAACCGCAGTGCCCAGCGCCAGTAGGCGGCGGGTACAAGCGAGTGGCCGAAGCGAAGTTTTTTAAATTGATACGATATTTTTGAGATAAAACAAATTATTTAAAAGTGATTGAGAAAAAGACAAAATTTGAAGTTGCTGAATCTCAATTAATTACGGCTATAAAATTGTATTTTAACGATGATGATCCTGTTTCTATACACACCCTAATAAGAGCTAGTCATGAAATATTGGATGGTCTATGTAATTTTAAAAAAATAGAAAGAAGCGTTCTTCATAAGGGGGTGGAATCATTTATTAATCCAGAATTTAAAAAGCTTGTTTTTAAAAAAACAAGCGAAGCAAAAAATTTTTTTAAGCATACAAAAAAAGACCCAGAAGATGTTATTAATTGGAATCCAGAATTGTCTGAATATTTTATTTGGGACGCTATATCTTTATATGAACGGCTAAAAAATAAAGAGATATCTTCAGAAATGTTTATTTTTAAGGTTTATTTTAGAATAGAGAAAAAAGATTTATGGCCAAATAATAATGAATTTGAAAATATAAACTTGAAAGATTTAAATAAAAAAATAATTTATAAAAAGCTTTTAAAAGAATACAAAAAAATAAATAAAAAATAATTTATGATTCAAAATAAATTAGAATCAGTTCATAAAAAAATAGGAGAAGTAGCACTAAATACTTCGTTTGTGCATCTTTTAGCTGCACAGATTATAAGTAGATATTATCAAGGAAATAGTTATGACTTTAGAAGAATTTCTTTTATTCATGATGTTTTAATTAATAATTCCGCAAGTTTTTCTTTTATTACAGAATCTTTAAAGAGAGTGCTTATAAATATGGGGTTAGGTAAAAAATATGTTGAAAATATAGAAGAGAAGATGCGAAAAATTGGTAATCTACGTAATAATTTTGCGCATGAGATTCCATTAGTTAACCAAATATTATATTTAAGAGATAAGAAAAAAATTCCTTATTGTGGAGAGGGTAAGGATTATGATGTTGAGTTTGCTAATTTTAAGGAACTATACAATCAGGTTTGTTTAGAATTAAAAAAAATAATATACAAGAGTAATACTAAGGAAATAAAAGATTTTCCGGATGGTTATAAGCCACCAAAAGAAAATTTTAATTAACGAGTTATAATATCTCTATGACCAACTTCAACTCCACAATGGGTTTTGAACAGGGGAGCCCATGGTTTTTCCTTCTACTTGTCTGGACCTTATTCTGGAAAGGCCTAGCTATGTGGCACGCCGCTGATAGAAAACAGCCTTGGTGGTTTGTAATTATCTTAATAGCCAGCACAGCCGGTATTTTGGATATTATTTATCTCTTTGGTGTAGCTAAGGTGAAGTTTGGAGAATTATTTAAGAAATAATGAAGCAGGTATTAAAGAATGATAAATATAAGAAGGTGCGGGGCGGGCATTCCAGACTTTTAGAAATAAAGTGCCAAAAATGTGAGTCCAAACTTTGTTTATATCAAAAGGATGGTCCTGGTAATCTACGTCGAATGTATGCAGATCGTATTTTGGAGCCTAAAATATCTCTTTCTAAAAAAGACCTAACTTGTTCGTGTGGCCACTTGGTTGGAGTAAAGATTATTTATGAAAAAGAAAATCGTCCGGCGTTTAGATTATTTGTTGATTCTGTAATAAAAAAGATAGTTAAAAATAAATAATTGTCTTACTTCCTCTACATACTTCTCTGTAAAGACGGCAGTTTATATACCGGAATTACAACCGACTTAAAACGCCGGTTTCAGGAACACAAAGAGGGGAAGGGTGGAAAATATACAAGCGCTAAGGGAGTAAAGAAGATTGTTTATTCCGAACCCTGTAAGGATCGAAGTTCTGCTTCAAAGCGGGAGGCTGAGATAAAATCGTGGCCTAGAACTAAAAAAGAGGCCATAGTAGCTGGGATTTAGTATTATTGACAAAATTTATATAAATCCGTATTTTATAGAAAGTTATTAGTTAATAAACTAACCTTTTACATCATCCATATATGGAGGTTTTATGTCGGAAACGAAACAGATGGCACTTATTGGTACTTTTTCTGATGAAGAAAAAAAGGCTATTAAGAAATTAACCAAAAAAATTTGGAACACGGAGAAGTATGTAGAGATTACGGGTGGATTTAAAACCGCGCTAGAAATAATCCCACTCATAGGTATGAGCGTGGTTGTTGTGACAACGAGTGGTTTATTAAAACCTCCACCAATTGGACCGGACGATTTCCCTTCTTTTCAAAAGATGAGAGAAACCAAGAATTGTCCAATCGGGGTTTGTTTGGGTAGTGGTGAAGTGCCGAATAAACTTTTTTCACCCAACAATCTTCCAGATTTTGTTATAAATCTTTTGCCCGATGGGGGAATACTGAGAACGTTATAAAAAAGAGCCCGAATGGGCTCTTTTATTTTTTAGTGCTCGTGTTTTCGCTTAGATAATAAGTGAGAGAATGTACAACCTAAAATACCG
>CAZHWX010000022.1:0-1272 GCA_964536045.1 uncultured Candidatus Saccharibacteria bacterium | reverse complement strand
GTGCTCGTGTTTTCGCTTAGATAATAAGTGAGAGAATGTACAACCTAAAATACCGCCAATAACTGCCGCCTCTACTGGGACGACGCTTTCTTGTTCGGATATTTCAATAGGAGTAGGAATATAAAACCAAGCAGACAAACCTAATAATCCAACCACTACTCCAAAGCTAGCTAGATAACGAAAACGGAATAGGTGACTCTTAGCTTCTTGCCAGAAGAAAACCGCATCCAGGAGGACGTGAACTATATAGAAAGCCATTTCTCGATTGGAGTAACTGAATCCACTTTGAGAGTATTCGATCCACTCAATACCCATATGGACGACCAACAAAATAACCGTGGCGTAACTGTGGCGTAGGTGGGCGACAATCGCGAGAGCTAAGCCAACTAAAGCGCCTAAAACTGCGAGTGGACTCCAAACCATCTGGAGAGCATGGAAAACTAAAAACCCTGCATAAATTAACAGGAATATTTTGAAAAACTTATCGTGCGGGTGCATGTCTTTAAACTACTTAGTTTCTAAACCGTCGGCGATAGCTACCTCAATTAGGAGTTGAGGAAATTGGCTGTAACGCATTTGGCCGTAGCAGTTAATTAATTCCTTAACTAATTTTACGTGCTTAGTTTCAAATTTTTTAGAAGCTTCAGCAATTAAAGCTATGTGTTCGGAAGAAATCTGGGATTCTAAAACCGTACTCATGTGTGGGTTAAATTTTAAAACCATAACTCGGCGGAGGTGTTCCAATAAATCTTTTACAAAGAAAGATAAACTATAACCATGTTCGGCAATATCATTTAAGGCTTTTAAGGATTCTTCGCGGGAGCCAGCTAAAAGTAAATCGGCAAAAGAAGCCACTTTGCGGAAACTAGTTTTACCCACCATATTTTCTACTTCTTCTACGGAGATATTTTTATCGCCACCTAAAATTATGATTTGGTTTAAGAGAGATTCTGCATCACGGAGCGAGCCACCCGCGGAAGCGGCTACTAGTTCCAAAACTTCGGAGGTAGCGGAGATTTTTTCTAACTTCGCAATATTGGTTAATTTTTGAATGATTAACTTAACCGGAATGTGCTTGAACTGAAAACGTTGAGTGCGTGAGGCGATGGTCGCAGGAATTTTTTCTACTTCTGTGGTCGCCAAAATAAAGATGGCATACTCCGGTGGCTCTTCTAAAGTTTTTAAAAGAGCATTCGCGGCATCCTTAGTTAATTGGTGAGCTTCATCAATAATGAAAACTTTAAATTTAGAAGAGCTTGGCGGGGTACGAAC
>CAZHWX010000021.1:0-7420 GCA_964536045.1 uncultured Candidatus Saccharibacteria bacterium | reverse complement strand
AAGAGTCTTCGATTGTTTATGTGTCTGGTTCTACCACGGCGGGAGGTGGAGGGGGTGGTGGAGCAGTAGATGTTTGTGCTAATCCGACAGCTGCAACTTCTATGCAGACTCCGTTGATTACAGCCAATTCTATTTCTTTAAGCTGGATTTTACCTAATTTATCTAATTTGTCGGACTTAGAGGTGCGTTATGCAAAAACTCCAATTAATGATGGAACTTTTAATTTAGCAACGGAAGTTTCTAATTCACCATTGCCCGAAGCCAACGCTACTCAAAATTTTACAGTAGGTGGACTCACTTCTAATACTAATTATTACTTTGCGATAAAACTTTGGAATGCGTGTGGAGAAGAATCTTTAATAACCTCAGTTTCTGCAACTACTGCTTTGGCAGGTAGTGGAGGTGCTTGCGTAGTCCCTAGTTTACCGACGAGTTTAGCGATTGGAGGAGTAACTGCTAATTCTTTAAATATGAGTTGGATTACACCTAACCAAGCTAGTTTGTCGGAATTGGAAGCACGTTATTCTACTCAACCTTTAAATGATGGAAATTTTAATTTGGGAATTCGTTTAAATACTCCGAATCCAGAAGCGGGAACTGCGCAGTCTGCAAATGTAATTGGATTAAATCCTAATACCACTTACTATTTTGGTTTAAGAGTGCAGGGTGCGTGTGGTGATTATTCTGGAATTGTTTATGTGTCTGGTTCAACCAATAATATTCCGCCAGTTGTAGGTGGTGGTGGCGGAGGTAGTGCGGTTTATTCCGATACTCGTTTAATTATTAATAATGGTGCACTAACCACTAATAATCGGGCAGTCGTTTTAAATATTGTTGCGGATGAACCAGTAGAAATGTGGTTGTCGGAAAATAAAAATTTTGAAACCGGTTCTTGGGAGCCGTTTGCAACTAGTACGGTTTGGATTTTGTCTTCTGGATTAGGTACTAAAACTGTTTACGTTAAATTTAGAGATGATCAGTTTACTGGTTTTTCTCAGGCTAGTGATGAGATTGAGCTAGTGACCGGACCTAATAGGCCAATTGTGCCGGGGACTCCAGTTGTTTCAAATACGCCTCCAAACAATCCAGTTTATGTAAACAATAATACCACCGTTTTATCTGCGGGTCGGGTGTGGTTGGAGATTGTTCCTAAAGAAATAAAGATTTCTGGAGATGGTGAAATTCGGGCGGTAGTAATTGCCCACGCAGATGGGGTATATGCTGATTACTTTAGATTGGAAATGAAGTATCCAACGGAAAATCTACGTTTAAAATCTGTAGAATTTGCTCCGGGTATGCTTCCAGATTTTTCCGCTAATTCTAATTTTGAAAATATAGATCGAGGATTATTAGTTAAGTCTGCAAGATCCGAAGTTCCTTTTACGGGGCGTAAAATGTTTGGAGTGTTAATTTTTGAGCCACTAGCTATGGGACAGGGTAGTTTAGAAATTTTATCTGGAGCTAATTTAGGAGAAGATAATTGGTATTCAGATATTTCTGTGGTTTCTAATCCGGGTTCTAATAGTAATTTAATGGCTAGTCTAGTAAGTGTGAACAAAGAAAACAACGTAGCGGCTATGTTGGGTATTTGGATGTTCTTTGTCTTGGTATATGCAGGATATTTAGCTTTTCAGAAATATAAAAAAGGTTTGTAAATAGATTAAAAAAACACCTCAAAGACCTTGGGGTGTTTTTTTGTTAAGATAGATTAACTTAATAGAAATGAATTTTTTGCAGGCAATTATTTTAGGGGTGGTGGAGGGATTAACGGAATTTTTGCCGGTATCTTCTACGGGGCACTTAATTCTTACGGGTCAGCTATTGGGTTTAGTAGAGACTGATTTTTTAAAAAGTTTTGAAATTATAATTCAACTGGGAGCGATTTTAGCGGTTTTACTCTTATTCGTTCAAAAAGTTTGGAACAATTTTGAGTTAGTTAAAAAGACCGCGGTAGCTTTTTTGCCCGCCGCCATAGTTGGTTTTGGTTTATATAAATTAATAAAGGGATATTTTTTAGGTAATTCTTTGTTAGTTTTAATTATGCTGTTCATGGGTGGTTTATTTTTTTTATGGTTAGAGCGAAAACCTCGCGAGCCCGGATTAGAGGATTTAAAAAACTTAACTTATGCCCAAGCTTTTTTAATTGGTTTGTGCCAAGCCTTAGCGGTCGTACCGGGAGTTTCTCGATCGGGAGCGACTATTTTAGGTGGGTTGTCCGTCGGTTTATCTCGGCGAGCCATTGTGGAATTCTCCTTCCTTCTTGCGGTGCCAACCATGTTTGCGGCGACTGGTTATGATCTATTAAAATCCGGCGCATCCTTTGGGGTTAATGACTGGCAAATTTTAATAGTTGGCTTTGTTACGGCGTTTATTACCGCCATAATCGCGGTGCGGTGGTTTTTAAATTTTGTCAGTAATAATTCTTTTAAAGTTTTCGGTTGGTATAGGATAGGGGTTTCGTTAGTTGGCTTTTGGATTTTATTCGGTTAAGTTAGGTGTAAAGAAATGAATAAAGATAAGAAAAATCTTTATGAAAATTTACCCGATACACCGGGGGTGTATTTAATGCGTGGAGAAAAAGACAAATTATTGTATGTAGGAAAGGCGGCTAATTTACGTCGACGAGTTTCTAGTTATTTTTTGCGCCCACACGAGATGCGTTTGGAAAAATTAGTATCTGAGATTAAGAAGGTGGAATATAAAGAAACGGTGTCCGCTTTAGAAGCGTTAGTTTTGGAAAGTCAGTTAATAAAAAAATATCAGCCACCCTATAACATAAAAGAAAAAGACAACAAAAGTTTTTTATTTGTAGAAATTACTAAAGAAAAGTTTCCGCGGGTTATGTTGGTGCGAGGCAAAGAAGAGCAAAAAGGGGAAAGGTTTGGGCCGTTTGTGTCCGCAGCGAGTATTCGAGAGGCACTCCGCTTGTTGCGCCGGATTTTTCCGTGGCACACCCACGCCCCAGAAACTTGGGGAAAATCTAAGCGTTTATGTTTGGATGCTCAAATTGGGCTGTGTCCAGGAATTTGTGCGGGAGAAATAAATCGTTCGGAATATTTAAAAACTATCAAACATTTAAAATTGGTGTTAAGTGGAAAAACTTCAATCTTAAAAAAGTCTTTAACTACAGAAATGAAGTTGGCGGCTAAGCAGGAGAAATTTGAATTAGCTGGGAAACTACGTAAGCGCTTGTTTGCCCTAGAACACCTACAGGATTCCGCCCTAATTAGAGAGGAGCGAGAGAGTGGTGCGCCGGGTTTTAGGATTGAGGGTTATGATATTTCTAATATTTCTGGGACTTCTGCGGTTGGTTCTATGGTGGTTTTTGTAAGCGGAGAGCCATCCAAAACGGACTATAAAAAATTTAAAATAAAAACCGTACACGGGTCTAATGATTTTGCTATGTTGCAAGAAGTCTTGCGTCGCCGTTTTAATCATCCGGAATGGCCTAGACCAGATTTAATTTTGGTAGATGGAGGCTTAGCTCAAGTTTCTGCAGCTAGGGAAGTATTACGAGAGAAAAAAATAAATATTCCACTTTTAGGTTTAGCTAAGGGTCCGGAACGTAAACGTAATGATGTGATTGGGGAGATGCCAACAGAAACTAATTTAGAGACTTTAATTAGGGTGCGAGATGAAGCCCACCGTTTTGCAGTGGCCTATCATCGACAGGTTAGGAGTAGAGAAACTTTTCGTTAGGCCGCCTGTTCTAGTTCGGAGTGACTTAAATAATTTTCTAAAAATATTTTAGCGGAAGATTTAATTTCTTCGTCGTCGTGGGCAGATATAAATTCTTTGTAATAATTTAAATCGTCCAATATGTATTTAGCTAATTTATGAGCAGCTTCTTCTCCGCTTAAGTTTTCTGTTTTATTAACTTCTTCCACAATCGCGGATTCTAAATCATGTTTTAAAATACCTAAATTGCCATTTTTTAATGGTCCTTGGTGTGAATCTAGAAAGCGATCAATCAACTCTCCGGATATTTCAGCTGGTCCTTTAGTTTTGGGAGTTTCGAAATTAAACATTTTAGTATTCTAGGTGGTTTCGTTATTCATTATATAATGAAGCGGTGAAGAAAACATTGGAGTTATCAATTGGGGGTCATGTGTCTGCAGCGGGCGGGTTTTATAAGGCGGTAGAGAGAGCCACCGCAATAGGTGGGACCGCAATGCAAATTTTTGGAGCTTCTCCTAGGAGTTTTCATGCGCCTTTGCCCCCAACCGAAGAGATAGATAGATATAGAAAGGCCTTAGAAAAGAGTCCGATTAGGGCGGTGTATTTACACGCTTTATATTTAGTTAATTTAGCAACGGCAGATGAGGCTCTTTTTGCTAAATCCGAAAAAAGTTTAGCGGATCATTTTCGGATAGCGGAGGTTTTAGGGGCGGATGGTTTGGTATTCCATCCTGGATCGGCTAAGGGATTAACGAGAGAGGAAGCTCTAAATAGGCAGGCCGAAGCCTTAAACAGAATTATTAAAGCAGTTCCTGGTAAGACTAAATTATTAGTAGAAAATACAGCGGGTGGGGGAGATAAATTGGGTGGACCCTTGGAAGATATAGAGTATCTAATAAAGAAAGTATCTTCTTCTAGATTTGGAGTTTGTTTGGATACTGCTCACGCGTTTGAATATGGCTTAGTAAAACAATATTCTGAAGCAGAATGTAGTAAATTATTTGCTGAGTTTGAGAAAAAAATTGGCTTAGAAAAATTAATAGTTATTCACGCTAATGATTCTAAGACGCCTAGTGCTTCTAATGCGGACCGCCACGAAAATATTGGGCAAGGAGAAATAGGTCTTATGGGTTTTAAAAATTTGGCAAAAATAGAAAAGCTACGAGAAAAAACTTGGCTATTAGAAGTTCCAGGTTTTGAGGATGAGGGGCCAGATGCAAAAAATATTCAAATTTTAAAAAGTTGTTTCTAATGTTAACTTTATTTTGTAACCAACAAGAAGTAGCAAATAATATAAGGGAATTGGGTTTTTGGGCTAAGATGGTGGGCTTAGAGGGAGGGGTGTTTGGGGATAAAATTTATTTTAAAACTCGTTTTGGAATACATACTTTTGGATTAGAAAAACCAATTGATGTTTTAGTTTTAGGAGAGGATGGTAGGGTGGGAGCAATTTTTGAAAATTTAATGTCGGGACAAATAAAATTTTGGAATCCAAAGTTTAGACATGTTTTCGAACTACCAGCGGGGACACTTGGAGGAATTTCAGATCCGAAAGGAGCTAAATTTATATGGTATTATAAATAAGCAATGAATATGGGAAATAAAAATATTTGGCTGAGTTTGGTTTTGGTAGTTTTACTTCTCGGGGTTTGGTATCTCTGGCCTGTCGCGCCGGAACAACAAAAAAATACACAAAATAATATGTTACAAGAGGGATTACAGACGGCTTTGCAGGTAGTGGATTTAAAAGTTGGAGTTGGAGCAGAAGCGGTGCCGGGTAAGGCAGTTGCCGTGCATTATGTAGGCACTTTAGAAGATGGTACTAAGTTTGATTCTTCGAGGGATAGAGGTCAGCCGTTTGTGTTTGGTTTGGGTGCACGTCAGGTAATTGCGGGTTGGGATGAGGGAGTGAAGGGAATGAAGGTGGGTGGTTTGCGTAAATTAATAATCCCATCGGATATGGCTTATGGGGATGCTGGAATTCCGGGTGTGATTCCTCCGAAAGCTACTCTTATTTTTGAAGTAGAACTTTTGGAAGTTCGCTAAAGGATGTTTGCTAAGGATTTAGAAAAATTAACAGGAGTCCCCGCCGTCGGGGACTCTTTGACGCTTAAAAAATATAGTAGAGACGCCAGTTTATTTGAGGTGCGACCGCGGGCAGTGGTTTTTCCACGGAGTGTGGAGGATATTCGCGCTTTGGTAAATTTTGTGCGGGAAAATAAAAAAAGACAACCAGAACTTTCGCTTACGGTGCGGGCTGCTGGAACCTGTATGAGTGGTGGGCCATTAAATGAATCTATAGTTGTAGATTTGGTTAAAAATTTTAAAAGAGTAAATAAAGTTCGTAAATTAAATAAAAAGGAGGGACGAGTGGAGGCAGAGGTGGAGGCGGAGCCAGGAGCTTTTTATCGGGATTTTGAACGCCATACTTTGCGGGCGGGCTATTTAATGCCAAGTTATCCGGCGTCTCGAGAGCTTTGTGCTTTAGGTGGAATGCTTAGTAATAATGCGGGTGGAGAAAAAAGTTTGAAGTACGGCAAGACGGAAAATTTTGTGCGTCACTTAAAAATAGTTTTAGCAGATGGTAAAGAACATTTAATAAAGCCCCTTAGTTCTACGGAACTTTTAGAGAAGACTCATGAAGCGGGTTGGGAGGGGGAGTTATATAAAAAAATTTCTAAATTAATTAAAGATAACTACGATCTTTTACAAGAGGCCAAGCCTAAAGTTTCTAAAAATTCTACTGGTTACAATTTGTGGAATGTGTGGAACAAAGAAAAAGATATTTTTGATTTAACTAAACTTTTTGTGGGTTCTCAGGGAACTTTGGGAATTGTGACGGAAGCGACTTGGGGTTTGGTGAGGGCGCCTAAACACTCTGCAATGGCAGTTATTTTTATGCGGGATTGGAAATTCTTACCCGCAGTTTTACGGGAAGTTTCGGAGTTTCAGCCATCTAGTATGGAGTCGTTTGATAATCACACGTTTAAATTAGCTCTAAAATTTTGGCGAGGTTTTTTGGGGATTTTGAGTCGTAATCCCATCACCTTACTTTTTGGTTTTTGGCCGGAATTTAAAATGATTTTGCGGGGTGGATTACCCAAATTAACTCTACTGGTTGAATTTGAAGAAGAGGAGGAGTTGTCAGCTCGTCGAAAAGCAGAGGGTATAGTAAATAAAATGACGGAATTAGGAATTGCTGCTCGATTTTTAGAAGAAACAGAAGCTCGGAAATATTGGTTGATACGTAGAGAAAGCTTTAATTTGTTGCGTCATAAGTTTCGCGGTTTGCAGACCGCGCCATTTATAGATGATTTGGTGGTGCCACCTTCGCGAGTGCGGGAATTTTTACCAGCAGTTTATAAAATTTTAGATCAGGGAAAGTTTTTTTATACCGTGGCGGGCCATTTAGGTGAGGGGAATTTTCACATTATTCCGTTGATGAAGTTAAAGAGGGATGAGGAGCGAGCTAAAATTAGGCCCGCAATGAAACTCATTCATGCGTTAGTGTTTCGCTTGGGAGGTTCCATGAGTGGAGAGCACAATGATGGATTAATTCGCTCCGCGGACCTGCGAGTGATGTATGGCGAGCGGATTTATAAATTATTTGAAGAAACTAAAAATATTTTTGATCCACAAAATATTTTTAATCCACACAAAAAAGTCGGGGCTAGTTGGGAATATGCGGAAAGTCATTTCCGTCGGGATTAATTAGTCTATAATTAAGACATATGGTTTTTCG
>CAZHWX010000020.1:0-8229 GCA_964536045.1 uncultured Candidatus Saccharibacteria bacterium | reverse complement strand
AACGAAAATCGTGGTTTATCCCCACTCGCTCAAAACTCCGCAGACCTAAAAATAAAAATCCCCATGCGAGGCTTAGTCCAAAGTCTGAATGTATCCGTAACCGCCGCTATTTTAATTTATGAAATTACTAGACAACGAGAAAAAGAACCCCAACTAATTTCTAAGCAAGATCAAAAAAACCTTCTAGAAACATGGCAAAACAAATAAAGCGTTGCCCGTGGGTCAGCCAAAATTCCCTATATGAAAAATACCACGATGAAGAGTGGGGCGTGCCAGTCTATAACGACCAAAAAATATTTGAATTTTTAGTCTTAGAAAGTGCTCAAGCGGGTTTGAGCTGGCTAACCATTCTTAAAAAACGAGAAAACTATCGGGAAGCTTTTGCTAATTTTAATCCTCAAAAAGTAGCTAAATTCACTACTCGCGACTTTAATCGCTTAATGAAAAATGCGGGAATTATTCGTAATAAACTTAAAATAAAAGCGGCGATTAATAACGCTAAATTGTTTTTAGAAATTCAAAAAGAATTCGGTAGTTTTTCTGCATACATGTGGAGTTTTGTGAATAACCGAATAATTTATCACAACATAAAAAAGACCACCGACTATCCAGTAAAAATTCAGGAAGCAGAAGATTGGGCTAAAGACTTAAAAAAACGGGGTTTTAAATTTTTGGGACCCACTATCGTATATGCTCACATGCAAGCAGCGGGAATGGTTAATGACCACAGCACAAATTGCTTCCGCCACCACACAACTGAACGCGCGACTGAGCGGGAGCGAAGAAGTACTTGAGTCAGCAGACGAAAGTGAATAAGCGAATAGTCTAAGTGGTATACTTTTATTAGTTGTTCTAACAAAATAATAATCTTTCTGGAGGTCTACATGTTTCAACGTTCCCTAGCTTTAGCGAATGGAGTATTTTCGGGCCACAAGATTCATAAAACGGTTAAAAATTGTTTCAACCCGAAAAAAGTGAAGGGAGAGGAAAAGAAACAAAAAGTCACCATCAATAAATTGCATTTGTATAAAATGAGATCTCAATCTAGTAAGTAATGAGAACCCAAAACCACCGCTAATAGCGGTGGTTTTTATAAATATTTTTGGTTTTGGCCACTGCCTGCTGGCCTGGCCACTGCGCTTCGCCTTTGCTCGCTTGTTATATTTCTATAGTTTCTAAACTTTCTCCTGCTCCACAAAAATCACACGACGCACAACCCTTAGATCCGTAATCCTCTCCAAAATATTTTAATAACATTCGCCGACGACAATGCGGAGCCGTACAAAAAGTTACCAAAGTTTCTAATTGTCTACGCGCTACTGCCGCCCGATGTGGGTTAATGGTTTTATTAATAAAAAATTCGTGTTTTTGAATATCTCCATAACTAAAATATAAAATACAATCGGCTGGCTTACCGTCTCGCCCAGCTCGGCCAGTTTCTTGATAATAAGATTCTATATTTCTCGGTAAATCATAGTGAATTACAAAACGAATATCGGGCTTATCAATTCCCATACCAAAAGCGATGGTCGCCGTAGCTACTCGCACTTCCCCACTCATAAACAATTCCTGAGCCTTGTGACGCTCTTTAACTGGCAAACCCGCATGATACGCGATAGCCGGTACCCCATCCGAGGTTAAATGTTCTGCAAATTTTTCGGCTGCCGCCCGACTATGACAATACACAATCCCCGTATAGTCCGGATGATCTTCTAAATAGGCTAAGGTTTGTTCATAAGAACGATTTTTAGGGCGAATTAGATAGGTTAAATTGGGTCGATTAAAACTACCCACAAAAACTGCGTGGTTTTTAAACTGCAATTGAAACTCAATATCCTGCCGAACTTTTTGAGTCGCGGTAGCAGTTAAAGCAATAAATGGGACGTTAGGAAAAAGTTCCCGCAAGATACCTAACTTGCGATATTCCGGACGAAAATCATGTCCCCAGTCCGATATACAATGAGCTTCATCTATTGCAATCAAATTTACTGGCAAGCCAGTTACAAATTCTTTAAAACCATCTTTCTTTAAACGCTCTGGAGCAATATATAAAATTTTTATTTCTCCTAAGGCTAATCTATTTTGAATTTCCCGAGTTTCTTTTATACCCTGCGTACTATTTAAATAAGCCGCCGGAATATCCCGACCAATTAACCCCACCACTTGGTCTTTCATTAAGGCGATAAGGGGCGAAATAACCAAAGTAATCCCCGGCCGCATCACCGCCGGCAATTGAAAACATAAAGATTTACCTGCTCCTGTTGGAAGCAGAGCTAAAACATCTCTACCTTTTAAAACTTCCTCAATTATTTCCTCTTGTAGAGGGCGAAAAGAAGAAAAGCCAAAATGCTGTTTGAGTGCTTCGCGAACCGCACTCATCTTAAAGTCGGATATAACGACGAATAGCGATTAAGCTGGAAATTATTCCAGTACCCGCACAGAAAAGTAATTGATAGAAAAACAAAGTGAAAAAGGAATCCTTAAAGTAAGCATTCAAATTCATCTCTGGAATTAGATTTAAAATATAAGGCGAAAGAAAATTAACAATTGGAATAAGGGCTACAAAACTAATAACCGCAGCAGTTAAACCATACAAAACTCCTTCCACTATATAAGGACCCTGAATAAATTTATTAGAAGCTCCGACTAAACGCATAATTCCAATCTGATCACTATTAGAGAAAATAGCCAAACGAATGGTATTAAAAGTCACCATCAAAGCTAAGAAGGTTAGGAAAATGGTTAAAGTAATACCCGAATTTTTAAGAGTTTCTACCAAATTAATTAATCGATCAATTACTACCTTATTTTGAGCGTAGGTAACTTTTTCTATCTTGTCTTTTAAAGATTGTCCCTCTAGGTAACTCGCAATACTACTATAATCACTTGGATCCTGAGCTTTAATGTTTAAAGAAGCTAATAAAGGATTTTCATCCAATTCATTTAATGCCGAAGTCACCGTCTCTTCGTCTGCGTGACGCGCCTTAAATTCCTCTAAAGCTTTTTCCCGGGAAATATATTCCACTGCGGCTACCTCCGACAAACCATCTAAAGATTTTTTTACACTTAAAATCGTGTCCTCTGCTACATTACTTTTAAAATAGACGCTAATGTCAATTTTTTCCTGAATAGAACCAATTGCACTCTTCCCCACTACGTTAAAAATTAAGAGACCCTCAAATACCACGGCCGCCAAAATCATGATGCTAATAGTAGATACCGAAAGCCAACCATTTCTTAAAAAGGCTTGTAATCCATATTTGACCACCCGGGAGATAGTTACCATCATGTTGTTTATTTTAACCTATTAAGAAGCGTCCATTGGCTTCGTCCTTTATCACCTCTCCATTTTCCAAAGTTATTACTCGTTGGCCCAAGGTATTCACAATTTCTTTATCGTGGGTAGCTAAAATTACCGTGCTACCAAGTTCATTAATTTTAGTTAAAAGCTTTACTACTTCCCAAGTATTTACTGGATCCAGGTTTCCAGTTGGCTCGTCCGCAATAATTACATCTGGTCGATTAATCATGGCGCGTGCAATTGCTACCCGTTGACGCTCTCCACCAGACAGCTGTTCTGGAAAACTTTTACCCTTGTCGTGTAAACCCACCATTTCTAAAACTTGAGGCACAAATTCCTCAATCTCTTTTTGAGGGCGACCCGCCACTTCCAATGCAAAGGCTACATTTTCAAAAACAGTTTTCTTTTGTAATAATCTAAAATCTTGGAAAATAACTCCCATATGCCGACGGAACTCTGGAAATTCTTTAGGAGTTAATTTATTTACCTCATATGGACCAAAAAATACCTGACCCTTACTTGGTTTTTCCTCGCCAATTAAAATCTTTACCACCGTCGACTTACCCGCACCGGAGCGACCCACAATCGACACAAACTCACCCGGCTGAATCTTAAAACTCACCTTATCTAAGGCAGTTAGCTTATTATGACTATAAGTCTTGGTTACGTTCTGAAAAATTATCATTCTGGCAATAAAAAAGCGCTCTTAACGCTCGTGTACCAATTATAGCAAAAATTTGAACTCTTAAAAACAAAACAACAAAAAAGTCGAATCCTCATCAGGCTGTCTCCGGGCCGACGGGCCTAGTCTTTTAGCCTTCTTCGAATCCGACTTTCCCGTTATTAAACTTAATTAAATTATTTCAAGATATCCAAATCTCCCGCCAAAACCTTATCTACTGCCGAATATTTCTGACCAGTTTTATGATCCTTCACTTGCTGATAAGGATGTAAAACATACGACCGAATTTCGTGACCCCACTCCGGCGCTACTTTAGTCCGTAAACCATCCAACGATGCAGCGTGTTTTTCTTCCATCGCTTGAATTAATCTAGCCTTCAAAAGAGTTAAAGCCTTTTCCCGATTTGCTGCTTGCGACCGCTCGGCGCGCGAACTAGCAACCAAGCCAGTTGGTAAATGCACTATTCGTACCGCAGTTTCTACCTTATTTACGTTTTGCCCGCCCGGTCCACCCGCTCGCGAAAAATCTACCTTCAAATCTCGTTCTGGAATTTGTAATTTTGCCGACTCCATCGCTGGCAATTCCGGCAAAATTTCCACCAAGGCAAAAGAAGTATGTCTAAGTTTTTTAGAATCAAACGGCGAGATACGCACCAAACGATGCACTCCAGATTCATTTTTTAATCTTTCATAACTTCCTTCACCACGAATTTCTAAAATATTATCGTCCACCAAATTACGTTTCCAATTTTTCCGATCCGCAAATTTAGCGTACATACCAAGCAACATCTGAGCCCAATCCTTGGCATCATCTCCACCCGCCCCGGGCAAAATAGAAATAGTTGTAACCTTAGAATTAAAATTCATTTTTGGAGCCACCTCCCGGAATCGAACCGGGGACCTTTGCTTTACGAAAGCACTGCTCTACCAGCTGAGCTAAGGTGGCTTAAAAGCTCGTTAATTCTAATTTACGTTGACAAAACAGGCAAATATTCCATAGAATATATGAGGTACGTTAAGTAGTAGCCCGCCAATATCCGAAAGGTTATGGTGGGAGGAAAGTCCGGACACTCAGTCCTTTAATGGATAAAAGGTAGCGGGTAATTCCCGTCCGCCGTAAGGCGAGAGGTGCGAGCAGTGACGTCCTAAGGCCAAAGCCAAAGGAGAACCCGATCCCAAGCTAGTTGGTTCAATTCCGCGATAGGGATAAAAAGCGGAGGTGAAACGGCCAAACCCTTATCCGAGTGCAAGACCGTATTTGTTTGACTTCGGTCAGACATTTGAGTCGCTCGAGCTTAAAAGCAATTTTAGGCCCAGACGAATTACTACTAGATATTCCCTTAAAAGAATATTACAGAATCCGGCTTATCGACGTACCAACAAAATCCACCGCAAGGTGGATTTTGTGTATATAACTACAAATTTTACAAAACTCCCCCGCCTCAAAATTTCGTAGGTGCAAAATTTTGAGGCAAAAAAATAATAAATTAAAATCCCGCCTATTGGGCGGGATTATTTACTAACAATTTTTTATTTCTAGCAATTACCTTTCGAGCTTTAACAATAATTTCCTCGTGAGTCATGCGTAACTCATGACGAATAGATACCGCTTCTCCATGACTATAACCGTCGCCATTGAAGGACTGTGTGATATTTACATATCTCACAATTTTCTTTTCCCTTTCTATCTTTCGATTAACTAGAAAAGAAAAAATCATAATTACGATAGCTAAACCAATGAGATTGTACGGAAACCAAGAGCCGGCTTGCGCTAAAAACATAAATCCTCCCTATTAGTGAACTGGGAGGATTCTATCTAAACCAAGCCAAAAGTCAAAGCTAATAAATTAATATCCCTTAGCATCTAAAACTTCATTTACTAACCGATCCGCATGGGAATTTTCTTCTCGTCGAACATGTTTAAAAGACACCGATTTAAACTGGTTAATTAAAGGTTGTGCATCAGCAAACAAAAGTTTTAAATTTTGATCCTTAACCTTATATTCTCCCTTTAATTGCTTAACCACTAACTCACTATCCATTTTTATTTCCACTTCCGCTTCTTCCGATTTTTTACCCGCTAATTTTAAAGCAGATTTAAGTCCTAAAAGTAGGCCTCGGTACTCCGCTACATTATTAGTGGTCTCCCCGATATATTCAGAAAAACCTTGATCGTTTACCACTGCCGCACAAGCTGCTGGCCCCGGATTACCTCGCGCTCCACCATCTGTAAAAATAATAAATTTAGTCATGTTTATGATGCTTTACTAATTTCCAAGGAAAAGGCTCAGAGGAGGGCAAACTAAAACCAGCGGCATTTGGATGACCCCCACCCTTTCCAAATTGAGAAGCTAATTTAGACACATCTACCTGACCCTCCGAACGCAAAGAGTATCTCCGATGAGTACCGTGTTCGGACCAAACGATAGCAAAAGGCGGATGCATCTCCGCCAAATAACCACCTACATCCGAAATTAAAGAATTGGAGTTAACTGCCAAAACCGTATAACCCATAAACTCCACATGGTATGCACTTTTAGAAATAGCTTTTACTAAAGCATCTCGATAACGAGAAATTATACATCCCTCTTTAGCTGCTTCGGCACGTCCCTTAGTAGTTTCAAATTGTTTAATTAATTTAGAGAAATTTACAAAACTCAAATCAATCATCCCCAAAAAAGCACGGATAGCGTCTGCCTTTGGCAAAGCTAAAGTCCATAGATCCCCATCTTCAATATATTTAAGCAACCACGGAGTTTTTTTCTTAGGGTAAAAATACTGCCAAGTTAAAACCGCTCCGGAGTGCTTAGTATCAAAAATAAATTCACTAGCTCTTTTAATATCTTCTTCGCTAGAAGCGTGGTGATCGATAATAATTATTTTTTTACCAGCTGCAACTAAAGTTCTAGATACTTCTGCGGTAAGACTATTATCCAAAACATAAATCTCCGAATAATTATCTAAAGATTCTTCTGGTAACCCGCGCGGAGGTACTCCAAAATAATCAGCCTTCTTCCCAAATTTAGTCCAAGCAACCCAAGCCGCCCCAAAACCATCTGGGCAATTTATGTGATATATAACCGCGATCTTATTCATATTACAGGGCTTATTGTAGCTAAAAACAAAATAAAAATCCCCATCCTAAAAATCAGGATGGGGAAACAATTTAATTGGGACGCTCCGGCGCAGGTTCTTCCTTCAGTTTGGGGACAAAGACGATTTTTTGGTCTCTCTCGACAACCATAGTCGAGACACCGACAAAAAACTTATTACTACGTGCGACCTGAGTATTGATCGACGCTTCGGAGGAAACTGGTGTGGCCATAAGCATTTCTCCTTGGTTATTAGTGTATAAAAAACTCCGAATCGGAGCTTGTAGCTGATTAGATTTATACCACCACTAAAGAAACTGGTCAATAAAAAACACCCTCCACTAATAGCAGAAGGTGTTTGCACAAATAGAAAGGCAAGATTACTTATGACCGAGGGTAATTGCCTTTTTTGCTTTTTTATCCCGGATCAAAAAGGTAACCCGCAGACAATGAAAGGCGACAAACAAACCAGAGGTCATGATTGCTTTTTGAGCTAACCAACTCACAGAATCCGCAACGGCGACAAGAATTAATCCGTAGAGGGTCAGGATAAAAACTGACCAATTGATCTGTGAGTGTAAATCCACCAGACTGTCGGATTCATCAAAGCTGGAAAGTGTCCAGCCAAATCGAAAACCCAACAAGGCAACAATAATTGCCAAAAAACTAAGCATAAAATAAGCGTCGGAAAACATAACGTAATCCTTTCTTATAATTGAATGAAATTTACTGTTTACAATTATACCACAGACTATATATATTTGTCAATATATAAAAATTGACCTATTTTAGAGCCTCCAAACCTGGCAACTTCTTACCTCCTAAAAACTGGAGCATAGCTCCCCCGCCGGTCGACATAAACACGTTTTTACCCAACTTAGAATGCTTAAATCCAAGCGTGGAAAAGGAAGCTACTGTCTCACCTCCACCCACTATAATATTGGCCTTTTTGTTCTTTAAAATTGCCTTCCAAATCGTCTCGGTTCCTTTTCTAAATTTCTTATTTTCAAACCAGCCCATTGGCCCATTCCAAATTATGGTTCCAGCTCCAGCAATTATCCCCGTATATTCTTTAGTAGTTTTTAAACCAATATCTAAAATTCGATCCGTAGAAACTTCTAAGTCTTGTGGTACATAAATTTTGGGCGAAAAAGC
>CAZHWX010000019.1:2292-8555 GCA_964536045.1 uncultured Candidatus Saccharibacteria bacterium | reverse complement strand
TTTATGGGTTATCACTATTTTCAGATAGCTAATAAAATTAGATTAATTCAAAAAAATGTTCCGAGTTTTGTTTGGAGGTTTTGGCCAAAGAGGGGTAAGTGGGGGAGATTACAATGGTTAAAAAATAAGCACCCATTTTTTGCGTATGTTTCAGCGCGATCTATTTTTTCACCAATTGAATCAGCAGAATTAGCTGGAGTTTCCGAATCCGAAGTTTGGACTCTTGTTTTAGAACTATCCGCCAAATTACCAATTACTATTTACCAATTACAGTCTGCGGACTTATTCTCCTATCTCGATCTCTCTTTTTATATGCATAATCAACTTCTAAAAGATACGGATTTCATGTCTATGAGGCATTCAGTAGAGGTGAGGGTGCCATTTTTAGATCATAAGCTGGTAGAGTATGTTTCTAGCCTACCTATTAGCCTTAAATTAGGGGGAATTAGGCCTAAGGGTCTACTTATTGAGGCGGTAACAGATACCCTTCCTAATGAGGTTTGGGAGCGTAAAAAGATGGGTTTTACCTTCCCGTTTGCGGTGTGGCTAAAAAACAAGGATTATTTTCCGGGTCGAGCAAAAGAGGCTAGAAATAGTTTTTTGGCCGGGGGCCACTGGTCTAGATATTGGGCGGAGATTGTTTTAAATTATGAAAATACTTTTATTAGTTCCTAATCTTAATTCGATTGGGGGAATTCAAAAATATAATCGCTTTTTAATTCGTGCTCTAAAAGAGTCTGGAATAAAAATTAAAGTAGTAGAGATTGGGGATAATCTAGTTAAAAAGATTTTTTTTGGTTTTGGTTTTTTGTGGAATATTTTAGTATTTCGTCCAGATCAAATTTTTTGTGGACATGTAAACTTTTTACCATTAGCGTTAATTGGTAAAAAACTGGGTTCTAAAGTTGTTTTGTTTGTGTATGGAATAGAGGTTTGGAATTTATCTCACAACCAAAAAGAAAAAATAGGAAAGGTGGACAAAGTGGTTTCTATTTCTGAATTTACTTCTAAAAAACTAATTCAACAGGGTATAGTAGAAGAAAAAATATTTCTTTTGTCGCCGTGTGTAGATGGAGAATTTTTTAAACCTCGCTCAGTTTTGGATTTAAACAATAAAATTATTTTAACGGTTGGGCGCCTAGAGGCGTCGGAGGGGTATAAGGGTTACGAATTAATTATGAAGGCGGTTGCTGCATTAAGAGAAGAATTTCCAGATTTGGAGTATCGAATAATAGGGGACGGAAACGATCGAGAAAGATTAGAAAGAGAAGCTATTAATTTAAAAATTAAGGACCAAGTTAAGTTTTTGGGTAAAATCCGAGAGGAAGATTTATCTGAAGCTTATTCGGAGAGTTCGGTTTTTGTAATGCCGAGTAAGGGGGAGGGGTTTGGCATCGTTTTTTTGGAGGCCTTAGCTTGTGGTCGACCAGTGATTTTTGGCAATGAAGATGCTTCTGTGGAGGCGGTAGGAAATGGAGAATGGGGGATTTCTATAAACCCAGATTCGGTAGAGGAATTAATAAAAGCTATTAAAGACCTATTTACGGGTCGAGCTAAGGAGATTTTATATAAAGCAGAAGATTTACGGAGTGGGGTTTTACGTAATTTTGGATTTGGCGTTTTTATAGAAAAAGTATTAGATTTAGTTGAAGTTTTAGATATTGATAAATAATAAATATGAAATATATAGATAAGTGTAGGGTCTGTGATAGCTATAATATAAAAAAATTTTTTGATTTGGGTCTACAACCCTTTTCTGAGGGGTATGTAAGGGATCCACAAAAAGAAGAGAAAAAATATCCACTTTCATTAAGTTGGTGCTCTGATTGTAATTTAGTTCAACTTAATGAGACGGCAGATCCAAGAGAGTTATTTTCTCATTTCTTCTGGGTTACGGGGACTTCTAAGGTAGCAAGAGATTTTTCTAAGGTTTTTTGTGAAGAATTAGAAAATAGAACAAACAAAAAAAAGGATGGTTATGTTTTAGAGATAGCTAGCAACGATGGAACCTTTTTAAAGCCATTTTTAGAAAAGGGATATTCTGTTTTAGGGATTGATCCAGCAGAAAATATTTTTGAAATTGCAAAAGAAAATAAAATTCCAACTATTGTAGAATTTTGGGATGAAGGTGTTGCAAATAAGCTGGCTTTAGAAAGGGGCCAAGCTAAAATTGTTTTTGCTAGGAATGTTGTTCCTCATGTCGCCAATACGCATGGATTTATGGGCGGGTTAAAAAAGATTTTACATCCAGATGGTATATTGGCCATTGAGGTACATTACGGAAAAATAATTTTAGATAATTTACACTATGATTCTATATATCACGCTCACCTTTGTTATTTTACTTTTAAAAGTCTAGAGAGGCTTCTAAATATTCATAATATTTTTATTTTTGATGTTGTGGAAAGCCCTATAAACGATGGAGCAATAATTGTATATGCTAGTCATAAAAAAAATCTAGAAAGTAGTGCGGTTCATAAATATAGGGAACAAGAAGAGATAAATAAAACAAATGAATTTGATAGTTGGGTTAATTTTGCTAAAAAATGTTTTTTACACAGAGAAAAGCTTTTGGAAGTTTTAAGTGGTGTTTTAGAAAAGCATAAAAAAATAGTGGCCTATGGAGCCTCCGCTCGTAGTTCCACCTTATTTAATTTTTGTAATATAAATTCAAATATTATATCTACTATAGCGGATAAAAATTCTTTGAAATATGGATATTATACTCCTGGTTGTCACTTGGAGATTGTTGATCCGGTACAAGCAATGAAACAAAATCCAGAGTGTATATTTATTTCTGCTTGGAATTTTTCAGATGAAATAAAAAAATATTTAGAAGAGGAATTTGGTTTTAAGGGGGAATATTTGATTCCTTTGCCCGGAATTCCAAGAATTGAAAAATCTTCTTTATCTGAATAATATATGAAATTTATAAAAACAGAGATTAGTGGGGTGTTTATAATAGAACCGGAATTAAATTTAGATTCTCGTGGTTATTTTGGAAGATTTTTTTGTAAACAAGAAGCAATAAAGGCGGGAATAGATTTTGATATAGTTCAGATAAATAAATCATTTACCCAAAATAAAGGTACTATTAGGGGGTTTCACTATCAAAATCATCCAATGTGGGAGGAAAAGATTGTTCAATGTACAAAGGGTTCAATTTATGATGTGGTGGTGGATATTCGAAAAGATTCCCCAACATATATGAAGTGGATTTCGTTTGAATTAAGTGAGGAGAATAAAAAGATGGTTTATACGTCCAAGGGAATAATGAACGGATTCCAGTCTTTAACGGATGGGTGTGAACTTTTATATTTTATGTCCCAGTATTATTCTCCAGAACATGGGAGTGGAATTAGGTTTGACGATCCATCACTTAATGTTAACTGGCCAATAGCGAACCCAATTTTATCAGAGAGAGATAAAAAATTACCATTTTTAAAAAAATAAATATATGGATTTAATTATATCTAAGACTCCCCTTAGAATAAGTTTTGTTGGAGGTGGAACGGATTATGAAGAGTATTTTTCTCAAAGGGGTGGTGCGGTTATAAATGTAGCTATAAATAAATATGTATATGTATTTTTAAAACCGTGGTTTTCTAAGTCTATAAGGGTTAGTTATTCTAATGGGGAAGTGGTTAATAATATTAATGATATAAAACACCATTTGGTTAGAGAGGCTATGAAATTTTTAAAAATAGATGGGGGTTTAGAGATTTCTTATGTTTCAGATATACCAATTGGCAGCTCTGGAACCGGTCTCGGGTCTTCTAGTTCGTTACTTGTTGGTCTTTTAAATGCACTTCATAAATATAAAGGGGAGTTAGTATCTCCAGATGTTTTAGCTTCAGAGGCATATAAAATAGAGAGACACATATTAAAACATTCTGGAGGAAAACAAGATCAGTATGTGGCTGCATATGGCGGTTGTAATCATTTTGCTTTTAACCCAGATAATAGTGTTTCCGTCCATTCTTTTTCTGATAAAAAAGATGTTTTAAGTCAATTAAAAAGCAAATTATTGATTTTTTATACTGGGCTTGCAACAGAATCTAGGGTGGTGAGTGAAGAACAAAAAATAAAAACAAAAGATAACTATCAACACTTGGATGAGTTGGTTAAATTAACTGATGTGGTTAAAAAATCTTTGCTAGATGATAATATTGAAATATTTGGTTTAGCTCTACAAAAAAATTGGGAACTTAAACAAAAACTAGCATCACGTATAACTAATCCAGAAATTGATTTAATTTATAAAAAGGCTATTTTAGCCGGCGCTATTGGGGGAAAAATACTCGGTTCTGGGGGTGGTGGTTTTTTTATGGTTTTTGCAGAAAAGAATAATCAAGAAAAAATAAAAAAAGAACTCTCCCATTTACAAGAAATGGATTTTGATTTTGATTTTTTAGGTAGTAGGATAATAAATATAAATGAATAATAATTTTAATAAAAAAATTTTATTAACCGGACACCGTGGTTATGTTGGGGTAATTTTAACAAAACTTTTACTAGATAAGGGATACGACGTTGTGGGGTTAGATACTAATTATTATGAGGGTTGTCAGTTTGTGGATTTTATTCGCCCCAAAGAAGAAATAAAAAAAGATATTAGGGACATAACCGTTGATGACTTGGCTGGTATTGGTTCTGTTATTCATTTAGCCGGACTATCTAACGATCCATTAGGGGCTTTAAATCCGAAATTAACAGATGATATAAATTTTAAAGCTACAGTAAAATTAGCAACCTTGGCTAAAAATTTAGGAATAAGACGTTTTATATATGCTTCGTCTTGCAGTGTTTATGGTGTTGCGGGGGAGGATATGGTAGATGAAAAATCTTCTTTGAATCCACAAACCGAATATGCGGTATCTAAGTTAAAATCCGAAGTTGCGTTAAGGGAATTAACCGATGGGGATTTTTTACCGACTATTTTAAGGCCAGGAACTGCTTATGGTTTTTCTCCTGTGTTGCGGGGGGATTTAGTGGTAAATAATTTGGTTGGTTGGGGGTTTTTAACTAAAAAAATAAAAATTACTAGCAATGGTACGCCTTGGAGGCCACTTATTCACGTTAAGGATTTTAGTAGTGGATTTTTAGCTTGTTTAGAGGCCCCATTGGAATTAGTGGGTGGACAGACTTTTAATTTATGTAGAAATGAAGAGATTTTTTAGTTGTCTGTAATTGATGTTATTTTAAAAATTTATTTAAGAAGTTGTGATATAGAATATAGAAATAGAGATATTAATGATAATAGAAGTTTTAGGGTAAATTTTGACAAAATTAGTAGTATTTTAAGTGATTATTTTCGTCCAGTATGGTCATTACCAATAGGAGCAAAAGAAGTATATGATTCTTATGAAAAATATAATTTAATAGAAGAGGATTTTTTTGGAAATAAATATATGCACATAAAACAGATAGAGGTATTGATAAAAAATAAAGTTTTGTCTGAAGATCTTTTTTGGATAAATGAACCAAAAAAACATTAATTTAGAACAAGCGGTAGTTGTGGCTGGTGGCTTAGGTACTAGATTATTACCATTAACAAAAGATATACCAAAGCCGATGGTTGTGGTTAATGGTAGGCCATTTTTAGAGTATTTAATTAGTCAATTAAGAGAAGCTGGTATAAAAGAGATTTTACTTTTATTGGGTTATAAATCGGAAAAAATAGTAGATTATTTTGGCGATGGAAAAAAATTTGGTATTGATATTAAATATTCTGTTACAAGCTTAGAAGACGAAACTGGAACTAGGGTGTTGAAGGCAAAAGAATATTTAAGGGATTATTTTTTATTATTAAACTGTGATAATTATTGGCCCTTTTATTTAGGTGATTTGGTAAATTTTTATAACTCACAAGGAAACGCACTTGTTTCTACGGTTGTTTATTCAAACAAAGATAAGTTTACAAAAAATAATATTCTTATTGATAGTTTTGGGCGGGTTCTAGCTTATGATTCTTCTAGGTCTATGGAATCTTTAAATGGGGTTGATGTTGGTTATAGAATAATTAATAAGAAAGTTTTAGATTTTTCGCCGAATGAAAATTTTTCTTTCGAAAAATTTTTCTTTCCATTTTTAGCGACTAGGGGTCAATTGTTTGGTTATATAACAGATCGTCGTTATTGGAGCATTGGATCCTTGGACCGGATACCTATTACGGAAAAGTTTTTAGAGTATAAAAAAATTATTTTTTTAGATAGGGATGGGGTAATAAATAAAAAAATGAGACAATCTCCCCCAGATTATGT
>CAZHWX010000019.1:0-2282 GCA_964536045.1 uncultured Candidatus Saccharibacteria bacterium | reverse complement strand
TGAATTTTTACCTGGATCTTTGGAGGCCTTAAAAATTTTAAAGGAAAAAGGATATAAGGTTTTTATTATTACTAATCAACCTGGAATAGCTAGGGGATTTATGACCGAAGAAGATTTAATCGAGATACACAGAAATATGAAGGAGAAGGTTTCTGGTGCGGGTGGGGAAATAGAAAAAATATACCATTGTCCTCATGGGTGGAATGATAATTGTGATTGTAGGAAGCCGAGGGCCGGCATGCTGTTCAGAGCGAGTGTAGAAAATTTTATAGATTTAACTAAGTCTATTTTTGTAGGAGATGATGAAAGAGATATGGAGGCGGCAAGTGTTGCTGGTTGTAGACCCATTTTAGTGGATAGTAGTTGTAATTTGTTGAATGTTGTAAAATCCTTGGAATAATGAACATTTTTGTAACTGGTGGAACTGGATTTTTAGGGGTTTGGGTTGTTCGTAAATTACAGACTGATGGTCATAAATTACTTTTATTGGTTAGAAATAAAGAGTCTGTGGTTATTTTTAAAGATTTAAAAAATATTAGATATGTAATAGGAGATATAAACAATACAAGTCTTATAAGGAGGGAAGTTGCAAGATTTAAAGCAACACAGGCGGTTTGTTTAGCTTGGGATGGAATTCCGGATTATGGTTTTGAGATAAGTTATAGAAATATGGTGTCTAATATAAATCTACTCCAAGCTCTTTCAGAGCTTGGAGTTAAAAGGACAATATTTGTTGGGACTCAGTGGGAATATGGTAAAAATAATTTTCACCCCAAAGAAAATCAAGAATTAAATCCTTGGAATTTTTTAGCTGTAGCTAAGGCGAGTGTTGGTTTTTGGGGTCAAAATATTATGAAGGAGTGTGGTAAAAAATTTGTTTGGCTGAGATTGTTTTCTGTATATGGACCAGGTCAAAAATCTCATTCCCTAATTCCTTATCTAGTTAATTGTTTTATTCATAACAAAATACCGGAAATTAAGAATATTGGGGGTAAGACGGATTTTATTTATGTTAAAGATGTAGCAGTGGCAATTGCTTCATTAATAAAAAAACCGAAAATTGAGGGAGTGTTTAATTTGGGTTCTGGTAAATTAACCAGTGTAAAGAGGGTTGTGGATTTAGTAAGGAAAGAGTTTAATTTTAAAAATATATCCAAATTTAAGTTAAAAAAATCTGAGATACATATATCTAGTGTTTCTGCAAATATTTCAAAAATTATAATGGAAACGGGATGGAAACCCCAAACCACCATAGAAGAGGGCGTTTTAGAAACGGTAAATTATTTAATAAAATATGGAGAAAAATAGATGTCAACAAAATTTGGAATTCAAGCCATTAGTAAGTGTCTGTATCCCCGTTTATAATGGTGGTGCTTTTTTACATCGAGCTCTAGAGAGTTGCATAGAACAAACCTATAAGAACATTGAAGTTATAGTTGTGGATAATGTAAGTACGGATAATACACAAGAGGTTGTTTTGAAATATCTTAAAAAAGATAACAGAATAAAATATTTCAGAAACGACAAACCATTAAGAATAGGTGATAATTTTTTTAAATCATTTAAATTAGCTACCGGTGAATTTATTCAACACATAGGTCACGATGATTGGATTTCAAGAGATTATATAGAGTCTAGTGTTTTTTGGTTTAAAAAAAAACCAGATATTGGTGCTGTTATGCATAGAACATTAGCTCTTAATATGATTGGTAATAGATTTTTTTTAAATATTAATAATAATTTTAAAGAAAAAGTTTATAAAATAGACTTTTTATTGAAAAGAATAATAGGAACAAGTGGAAACATAGCCAGCTTAATGATTTATTCAACAATGCGGAGGGATGGAGTTATTAGTTCTGAAAAAATTTTAAAACATTTATATAATGATCCAAATTTTGGAGAGTTTTATAAAGATCTTCAGGCTACGGATTGGCCAATATTTTTAAATTCTGTGCATGGTTATAAGAACTTTGTTTTTACAAGCAGGG
This sequence comes from uncultured Candidatus Saccharibacteria bacterium, assembly GCA_964536045.1. GTDB lineage: Bacteria > Patescibacteriota > Minisyncoccia > UBA6257 > GWB1-50-10 > CAZHWX01. The sequence continues at coordinate 294 of CAZHWX010000019.1, read as the reverse complement.
GCACCTTTTTAAAGGTTGATCATTCTAAAAATGAAGGAAAGTTTTTTGGTTTTGAATTAAATACACCTTCCGGTATATTACGCGTTAGTAGTTTGGTTAAAAATTGTGTTTTTTATACTTATGGTGTTTTATACCCACAATATTTAAATAGATTAAAAATTATATTGGGGGCGGAAACTATAAGTACAATTTTTTTAACCGCAATTAAAAGTTTTAATCCTTTGTATTTAAGGGGGATGAAACATTCGGAAATTAAGGTTTTTTTTGAAACATATTCTCTTATTCAAAAGGTAT
>CAZHWX010000018.1:4388-8786 GCA_964536045.1 uncultured Candidatus Saccharibacteria bacterium | reverse complement strand
GATGAAAAAATAGAGGTGATGGCTACAGAAAGAGTGGTAGCCGAAAGTAAATTTCCTGGAAAAGATATAAAAAATCTATCTTGGAGATGCGACCAACAAATTACTACCGCTCCAGCTGATTTGTATGCCGATGTAAACAGCACCGCCTTTACTAAAGATTACGACTTCGTAGTTAACTCTGACGACTTAACTCCATATTTAGAAGCAATATTTGATGCAGCCATGAACCGCTTAATTAAGAAGGGTGCAGATGGATTAATGGCAGCTGTATTTCAAGGAGAGGAGAATGGTTCCCTAAGAAGCGACAACACTACTGGTAGAGCCCCAACGGTATTAGATCCAGTAAATAACGAAGATGATAAAAACTTTATAGACAATTCTAAAGATCATGAACAGTTTGCTAATCCACAAGCAACTCTAGCTAAAACATTAGAAATATTAATTGCGAGTAGCACAAATTCTTTAGTTAAAACCAGCTCCACCCTCACGATTGTTTTAGCCTCTAGTACTCAATTTAAAGGATATATGGATGAATTGGTTCTTTGCGAAACCAAACCTGAAAGATTTGGCCCAGATAATGCTTGTCCAAATACCAAAACTGCTCAAATTGAGGCTACCGATCGATATAATTCGGTAAAAAATACGAGAATTAGTTTGAACAACGCTAAAGAAAACATCGACTTATTTTCTAAATTAGATAAAAATTATTCAGAGCCTATACTTTCTGCGGCGGTAGACACCATGTCTGGTATATATAGAGCCTTAGAGGAAATTAATTCTGCTTTAATTGCAGAAAAGAAGAACGTAGAAGATAAGATGAAAACTACTGATATTAAAAACCAATTAATGTTGTGCCAAGCGCCGTCCCAACCATATAGTTGTAAACCTTAATTAAATGGATTCTTTAATATCAGATGGAGTTGTATTTGTATTCCAATGGATTGGGGTGTTACTTAATTTTATTACCGGTTTATTTCTTATTCTTTCGGGGTTTCTAGTTAATGTTGCCACAACATTTAATTTCAATATCTTAAGTGAAAACAACACTATTTTAAAAGCTGGATGGTTAGCTGCGCGCGACATAGCTAATCTAGGTTTTGTAATTTTAGCTATAGGTTCCGCACTTGCTACCGTATTACGCTATCCACCAGAATATGACGTAAGAAAACTTTTACCGAAATTTATAGCCGCTGCAATATTAGTGAATTTTAGCATGACCCTAGCAGCAATCCCTATTCAATTCAGCAACGTCTTAACTGGTTTTTTCTTAAGTAGGGTTACTTCGGTTAGTAATCAAGGCAGCGCAGATTTGTCCGGACCACTAGTTAATATTCTTGGCCCTCAAAAACTTTTAACGGGGGACTCTGACCCACTACCACCAGACCCAGGTGATTCGGCTGGGGGGGCTATATCAGCCGTAATTTTTGCATCTTTAGCTACTCTAATATTTAATGTTGTTTTTACCTTGTTGATGGCCATACTTTTGTTGGCTTTCGCTGTGATGTTAATAAGTAGGTATTTTATACTTACCTTCTTAATAATATTTTCTCCACTAGCTTGTTTGTTTTATATATTCCCAGCACTAAAAGACAAGTGGAGCCTCTGGAATTCAGAATATGTAAAATGGGTTTTTGTTGGTCCTGGAATGATGTTTTTTGTGTATATGGCAATTACAGTAGCTGAAAAATTACCAGGAACAGCCTTACAAAACACGGGGGGCAACGTGGTAATGGCGGGGCTTAGTGGATTATTAGAACAATTTATAAACCTATCATTTGTTACCGCTATATTGGTAATGGGTATAATTGCGGCAAGTAAAACTGGGACGGCAGCTGGAACTATGGCTTTAAAATTTGCCAAAGGCGCTGGTAACGGTGTCAAAAAAGTTCTAAAAAATAGAGCCGAATTATATGGTCAAAAAATATCCGAGAGTGGAAGCGGTCAAAAACTACAAAAGATACTAAAGGGCACTTCGGAAAAATTAGTAGTTCAAGATACAGATTCTAAGGGGGTTAAGTTTGGCAAAAGAATGGCCTCAATATTAACAGGTGGAGCAACCTCCGCAATTGGGGAGGGCGCAAAATTTGGTTCAAATAAAATAGAAAAAAGTGCAACCGGCGAAAAAGTTAAAAAGGCTGGCCTATTTGGAACAGTTTTAGAGTCGGCTGGTAAGGAGGCTGGATGGCAGAAAGAAAAAGAGAAAAAACAAGAAACGAAGGGTGACGCTGAGAAAAAATTAGGTGATCTAACCAAGCGTCGGCAAGAATTAGTTTCTAATGGTTTAAGCACCAAACAAATAGATGAGGAGATTGATAACCAGAGAAGAAAGATTTATCGCTACCGAAAAGAAGAATTTGATGCTGATTACATGCAGGCGCCGGAGCAAGTATTAGACGAGGCAATCAAAAAAGCTGATAAGGGTAAAAACCCAAATGCAGACAACGAAGTCAAAGAAAAATTGAATCTTAATATAGAAAGCATAGATGTGGAGAAGGAGCCTAATAAAATAACTAATAACAAGGATGATTTAGGAAAAATAACTAAACGATTAGTAAAGGGTGTTCTAGAAGATGAAAATAATGATAAGAGCGATGTAAAACACACTGCCTCTAGACAGTTTTTAGCAAGCCAAGTAAAAGTGGTAAATGAAAAAATTTCTAAACTTAAAGCTCTGAAAAAAGATATATCTGATGAGCAGAAGAAAGCCTTAGGTATATTAATGAATATAGAAAATACCCTAAATGCGGAAATAAAGAATCGCGAAGAAGAGATTCAAATTTTAGGTAGTATAAGAAAACGTCGCGAGGGGACAGAAAAAACACTGCAAAATGTTATAGGGGGTAAAACCATCTCCCAATCAGCAACAAACAACGAAGACGATGAGTATATAGACAACCAACCATTAAACCCCGACGTGGAAAACTTTATTAAATAAGTTAATGAATTATTCCCTAATCACTCCAGAAATATTAGAAAAGAGATTAAAATCTCTACCTTCCCATATTCAAGAAATAACCACATCTGAACAAGTGGAGAGATTAGTAATGCAAATTGGACGATCTCACTACTTAAGTCGCGATAAGGTTCAAATACTCCAACAAATGGTGGCATTAGTTTTATTGGGAATAATGAATCTCCGCGACTTAAAAAATGAGTTAAGTGAAAAATTATTCTTAAACTATACCCACACTGTAGCCTTGGCTCACGAATTAGACGAAGAGGTGTTTAACCCGATCCGGGGAGATTTAGAACAAATTTATACTCCAATAGAAGAGGAGGTGGCGACCGAAGAAGTGGGCGAACCAGAAAAACCAATATCAGAAATAAAAACTTTTGTAGAAGAAGATGTTAGTCCACTACCAGATAGCGAAGCTGGGGAGCCAGTTATAATTCACAAAGAAAATATGGTAGCTCCACTAGATCCCAACAGAGCTACTAAGTTTGCCGACCTATCTAAATCTTTTAGTTTCTTTAGAAAAGAAGAGGTCCAGGCACCCACCACCGCTAGAGTAGAGACCACCGAAAAAACTGAAGTTGTTTCTCCAATTAAGCAGGTTATAAATAAAATAAAAAAGGAGGAAGAAAAAACCATAAACTACAACGAATTAAAAACTCCGGTTAGCGAACCGTTTAGTAGCTCGGATTTTATAAACTTAGAAGCCTTTGATGTTCCGCACCCAAATCCAATTAATGTGGCTAGCTCCGCAAAAGAGCAGAAAGCGGAGGAGACTGCGGTTTTACAGGGAAATCACATAGACCTTAGACCTAAAACCATTTAACACATGGCAAACTTTCAAGTTCCTCAGTTTATAGAAGAAAAGTCTAAAATAATTGGACCACTAACTATTGGTCAATTTGCCTATATCGCCTCTGGAGGTATTTTAATTTTTATTGCTTTCAAATTATTAACCTTCACCCCATGGTTTTTGTTTAGTTTTGTAGTAGCCTGTGCCTCTGTTTCTTTGGCTTTTGTAAAAATAAACGGTCAGGACCTACCCCATATTCTACTTTCTGGATTAAATTACCTATGGAAACCACGAACCTATACCTGGCAAAGACCGGTAGCCACTACCGAGATGGATCTACCAGAACTCCAAAGATTAGAGGCGGTTCGCAGAAATATGAGTATCCAGGACAAGCTTCAAGAATTAACCCTAAGTGTAGTAACTGGAAAGATTTTTTCTAGTAATAATAACTCTAAGACGGGGGAGCAATACCAAACCGTTACCTTCCTTACTGGGGAGAAAAAACTAGCTAAACGGGTAGATTTTTAAACTAATTAATAAATTAGTAGTTGGTGTTGGTAGCTGGGAATAACAAATAAAAAACGTTAGAATATAAAGACTATGGCTGAGCCATCTTTACCCACTCAACAATTTGTAGAAATAAAAGAAATTA
>CAZHWX010000018.1:0-4288 GCA_964536045.1 uncultured Candidatus Saccharibacteria bacterium | reverse complement strand
ACTATGGCTGAGCCATCTTTACCCACTCAACAATTTGTAGAAATAAAAGAAATTAGGGATGGAATAATATACCTAAAAAGCGGGGGGCTCCGAAAAATTTTAATGGTATCGGGTGTAAACTTCGATTTAAAGTCGGAAGACGAACAATCTATAATCCTTAACACTTTTCAAAACTTTTTAAACGGTTTAGATTTTCCAATTCAATTTTTCATTCACTCTAGAAAGGTAAATGTAGAAAAATACCTAAGTTCTATGGAGGAGCGGGGACTTGGTGAAAAAAATCAGCTTCTTAAAATTCAAATCGAAGAGTATATAAACTTTATTCGATCTTTTGTAGAACGGAACGCCATCATTAATAAGTCTTTTTTTGTGGTTATCCCGTATGACGCACTAAGCGCAGCTAAAGAGGCAAATGGTATTTTGTCTTTCTTTGGTTTAGGTAAAAACAAAAAAGACATTATAAGCGCTGGAGAAAAACAAGATTTAGAACAGTTGGGACATCGAGTGCGCGAAGTAGAGTCTGGATTAGAGCAAATCGGTTTGCGAATAATTGAATTACAAAATGAAGAGCTGTTGGAACTTTTTTATAACCTATACAATCCACAACTAACTGAGAAGAAAGATTTAAAAATTTTCAAAAAAGCTTAAACCATGGCAATAAAAATACCTCAGGGTTACGAAAGTGGAGCAGATCAAGATATTCCAAATATCGTAGCTCCAGCCGGACTACAAGTTAGTTCTAACCACTTAAAAATAGGGGATTATTTTGCTAAGACGTTTTTCGTTTTTGCTTACCCGCGCTACCTATCTAGTGGTTGGTTATCGCCAATTATCAATATGGCAGAAATGATGGATATATCGGTATATGTTCATCCAATGGACACAGCGCTCGCTCTTCGCAACCTACAGAGAAAGGTAACTCAAATACAGGTGGAGCTAAACGAAAGAGAGGAGAAAAGCATGGTAAGAGATCCGCGCTTAGAAACTGCCAACCAAGACGTGGAAAATTTACGCGACTCCCTGATGCAAGCTAGAGAAAAGCTATTTAAGGTGGGGGTTTATATAACTATTTATGGGCAAAGCTTGGAAGATTTAGCTAAGTTAGAAAAAAACGTAGAAAACGTACTAGAGAGCAAGCTTATATATATGAAGCCCGCCCTATTCCGTCAGGCAGAGGGCCTACAGTCGGTTTTGCCGGTTAATCACGACCAAATTGAAATACACACCCCACTAAACTCGGGACCAGCCTCCTCGGTCTTTCCGTTTGTTTCTCCAGATTTAAGTTCGGAAACTGGGATACTTTATGGGGTTAATTTACATAACAACAGTTTAATAATTTTTGACCGATTTAAATTAGAAAACGCTAACCAAGTAGTTTTTGCTAAATCCGGTGCGGGTAAATCTTATGCTACCAAGCTTCAGGTTTTGCGCTCTTTAATGGTGGGGATAAATGTTATTATCATCGACCCAGAAGATGAATATAGAAGTCTATCGGAAGCGGTGGGTGGTAGTCACTTTAAAATTTCCTTAACCTCTCAAAACCATATTAATCCGTTTGATATTCCAGTTATTCCAGAAGGAGAAGAGCCGGCGGATGTATTTAAATCCCACGTCTTAAACCTTACAGGACTGGTTAAATTAATGCTGGGAGAAGTTAGTGCAGAAGAAGACGCTCTTCTAGATCGGGCAATTACGGAAACCTATGCCTCTCGAGATATAACCGCAGAAAATTTTGGCGCCCAAGCTAGCACCCTAAAACCACCCCTATTAGAAGATTTACAAACTATTTTACAAAACACCGAGGGTGGACGAACCCTAGGACAAAGATTGGATAAGTTCGTGCATGGTTCTTATGCGGGTTTTACCAACGCCCCAACCAACGTAGATATTAAAAATAGATTAATTGTTTTTTCTATTCGAGATTTAGAAGAAGAGTTACGTCCAATTGCCATGTATATAGTTTTAAATTTTGTTTGGAATTTAATTCGCTCCGAATTAAAACAGAGAATTTTAATTGTAGACGAGGCTTGGTGGATGATGAAATATAGAGATAGCGCCGCCTTCCTCTTTGGTTTGGTAAAACGCGCTAGAAAATACTTCTTAGGAATCACTACTATTACCCAAGATGTAGAGGACTTTATTAAATCTGACTATGGACGTCCGATTATTACTAACTCTTCTATTCAGGTATTAATGAAACAATCTCCTACTAGTATTGGAGCTGTGGCTCAAGCATTTGATCTAACCGAGGGAGAAAAAGCATTTCTCTTAGAGGCGGGGGTGGGTGAGGGTTTATTCTTTGCTGGCCTAAAACACGTAGCAATAAAAATAATTGCCTCCTACACCGAAGATCAGATAATCACCACCGATCCGGAACAGATGCTAAAAATGAAGGGTTTGAGTCACGAGTCCGTTAACGAATAGGATGGAGGAGAATAAAGAAAAATTTGAGTTAGCAGAAATAGTTCTCTATTCCTTAGGTGCACTATTTATAGATGGGTTGTGTCTACTTTTAGACCTGACCTTAGTGGGCTTATTAATAGCGCCAATAATCCAGTCTTTGGCTACTTTTGGTTTTGGTTTTATTTTGAGGGGTAAAGGAGATAAAGAAGCCCTAAGCTTTAAGAGACAAATAGGTCCTCAAACCCTTAATTTCCTTCCGGTTTTACCCACTGTTTTTGGGTCGTCTATTCGAAGAATGATTGCTCATAATAATCCGAAGACTGGATTGATTGCGGGAAATATAACCGGCAAATAATTTAATAGTTCAAAATACACCTGTGTTTTGAAGAATAAAACGGTATAATAAAACGGAATGAGAATTCCGTCTTTGTTTTTATTTGGAGCCTTATTTATATCTATAATTAATCCAGTATCTGCTCAAACCGCAGATCAGCTTATTGTTACCTGGCGAGCAGAAAATTTATATCCAGCCGATTTTATGGGTAAGGCTATGCCAACCAGTGGTAGTCCAATTCAACTATCAGTAGAAGCGATAATTGCCGGGAAAATAACCAACCTAGCTACTGCAGATATATCTTGGTTTTTAGACGAAACCCTATTAGAAAGAGGGGTAGGAATTAAAACCACTCGCTTTACCGCCCGTAGTAGCGCTACTAATAATAATTTTGTTCGAGCTCAGGTTAAATTAGGGGCTAAAAATCTAGAGGGTACCGTTAGAATTCCAGTAAAACAGGCTAAGGTGGTAATGGAAATACCAACTCTTAATAAAATCCTACCAGCTGACTCCGAAATACAAATTTCTGCGGTACCGTATTTTTTTAATGCGGAATCTATTCAAAATCTTATTTTTAACTGGGTTATAAACAATAATCGACAAAAACAAATTGGAAACGGAGAATTAACCCTAAAGATTGGTAAACCACAAAGTGGAGAACAACAAAAAATGACGATTACCGCCAACATTCAAAATTCCTTAAACCCCTTAGAGGTGGCTCAAGAGCGGGGGTTGTTTTCTATAAAATAAACACTCACATGAAAAAGATTTTAGCCATTGGGATATTTTCAATATTAGCTTTTAGCTTTTTAAGTATATTAACGGTTCAAGCCGCTAATATAGTAGATGTAAATTTTCCTTGCCCCGGCAGTGATATTCCAGGATTTCCGAAGTGTGAGCGTCAGCCAGACGGAGTACCAACTAACGACTTTGTGGGATATATGTTGCAGGCTTATCAATTTGGAATTGGTATAGTGGGTATTATCGCGGTAGGAATGATTGTGTATGGTGGAATTTTAATTGCTTGGAATACGGAGAGTATTGATAAGCGGGGGAAGGGCCGAGAAATGATTACCTCTGCCCTAACCGGTATTGCGGTTTTGTTTGGTTCTTATTTAATTTTAAACACCATAAACCCCGAGCTAGTTAGATTTAATTTAGGTAGAAACCTCCCAACCTCTACTAGTGCTGGGTTTATCGCTTCTACAACGGAGGCTCTCAGTGGATTACAAACACTTTGTGGAAACGGCGACCCAGCGAGCATAACCAGAGAACCAAAGGTACCGGGTAGCGATAATTGTGAATACAGAAAAATGATGTATAACGGAACCTCTTTTAGGATTGGCGAAAACGAAGATTATTATGGGGAATGGTATGCGGACGAAATAACCGCCAACACCATGATTTGGAGTTATCCATACTTTATTAATAAACCCGGAAAGGGGACTAGCACGGCAAGATGTTTAATCTATGCCTATAAAACTGGTTCTTCTACAATAACTAAAATATATCTGGACAACGATTTAGCAATTTGTTCATTAAACCCAGACA
>CAZHWX010000017.1:5149-9635 GCA_964536045.1 uncultured Candidatus Saccharibacteria bacterium | reverse complement strand
AAAATTGTTATTGGTAAAAAAACCTCTATTGCAAATATAGAAATTAAAATTCCGGTAGCTATATTTTTTTGCCAGATATTTTTCATTAATTTGTAAGGTTATTTTTCACCATAGTTAATAGCCCAGCTTCTTTTTGACTGACCTCCTCTATTTGTTGAATAGCTAGAGTTGCAAATAATGGATCATCCTCCATTTTTAAAATTGCATCTCCTAATTCTGCTTGTTGATTTAAAACATTGGTTAGTTCTACGTGAAAGCCTAACCATCTAGAGGGCACGCGCACCGTGAGTAAGTCGGCAATTTGCCCCCTGTTGCCAGCAATATAGTTTCGTAAATTTTCTGGTTTATTGTCGGCTACTAATTCGGCAATCGACAATAAAAATTCTTTTTCAGAAGAGTTGTCATCGTAAGTTACCGCTATTTCTTGTAAATATTTTTTTACTACTTCGGCAGTATTTTCACTGGTAGTTTGAAAATCTTTTTGGGTAAATATTTTTTCAAAGGAAAAACCCTTAGTAGTTTCCTGTTTTAAAATGTCGTCTAAAAAAGAATCATTGGGTAGATAAACCCCCTCTGTTTTACTACCAGATTGGTTAGCTTTTAGAATTTCGGTGCCGTATTTTTTAAAAACCTCCTCAGTTAAATTGGTTTCCGCCGTACCCTCGCCTTCTAAACCAAGAAGCTTGGCAAATCGATTTGTCTCTTTGCCAGTTTTTAAAGAAATTTCAAAGTTTCCAGCCTCATTTTTTTGCAAAAGAAGAGTTGTCGCTACTGCGCCAACTAAAAGCACAAGAAGTGCGGTCCAGATTCTTTTTTTGGACGCCATTTATGGCCTAAGTATACACTATATCGGCCAGTTTTTTAATGATTTCTGGGCTTAAATTCTGAGCTCTAAGGTTTTCTGATATTCCAATAGATTTTAAGATCTCTATTCCCTCCTCTTTTTTTATATTTCTCTCTTCCCAAAGAGATTTTAAGTTGTTACCTAAGGTTTTTCGGGGTTGGCGGAAAAGATGTTGGAGTAATTGATAGTAATTATCACCCGCCATCTCGTTTTTTAAATCTATTCTAATGGTTGCGGAGTCTACCTTCGGTTTTGGGCTAAACAGCTCTTTTTTTAAATTGAAGAGCTTTTTTGGCTGGCCCCAACCCTGAATAGCCGCCGAAATTAGACTTAATTCGTTTGGACCGGCACAAATTCGATCTGCTACCTCCTTTTGGATGGTAAAGATACAAACCTCTGGGGGTTTGGCTAAATCTGGGATTAAACGTAGTAATTTACCGGTTAAATAATAAGGAATATTGCCTATTAACTTGTAGTTTTTGTTTCTAATTCTATATTTTTTGGCTATTTTAGGCAGTTCCTCTAAGATATCCCCCTCTAGTATTTTTACTGTTCCTTTGTATTTTTCGGCTAGTTGGGGAGCTAAACGATAGTCTTTCTCTATAGCGGTAAGCTGGATTTGGAATTTTAGAAGCTCTTCGGTAAGTTGTCCTTCCCCTGGACCCACCTCCACCACCTCTTCTTTTGGCTGTAAATCTAAGGCCTCGGCTATTTTCTTGAGGGCCGGCTTAGATTTAAGGAAGTTCTGGCCTAGGGATTTTTTTGCTATAATCGGCACATCGCTATTCTAGACGTTTTTTCCATTTCCGTTAAACCCAAGTCCTGGATTTGGGCTACCCCACTGGGGTTGGTTTGTTTGGTGGTTTTGGGTGGTTATATTACTAATTTAGTAACGGAGCCGACAATTAAGGCTAATTTTAGCTATTCTGGCTATTCCTTGAGTCCTAACCCGTGGCTGGAGGGTTCTTCGGTTGGCGCTGTAAACAGCTCAAAAGGTTCCTATTTTATATCAGCTGATTCTTCAGTTTTATCTTTGTTATATCCAAGATCTAGTGGATTTGTTTATTTAGCTAAACGAGGAGAAACTTTTAACTCTATCGCTTCCAAATTAGGTTTGGAGGCTGGTGTTTTACAAAAAGCTAATCCTAAAATAAAAAGAATTAATGCGGGTCAAGAAATAATTATTCCAATAAATAATTAATATTTATTTTCTTTAACTCGGTATCGGAAGGCCTCGGCTAAATGTTTGGAAGTCACTTTCTCTTCTCCGTCTAAATCTGCAATAGTTCGTGCAACTTTTAATAGTCGGTAAAATCCGCGTGGTGATAGAGCGGTATTTTCTAAAATCTTTTTTAAAAATTCTTCTCCCAGTTTATCTAGTTGAGAGTGTTTTTCTGCTTCTTTCGCCGACATCTCGGCATTATTAAAAATTTGAGTATTTTTAAATCTAACTCTTTGAATGGCTCGGGCTTTTTCCACTTTGTTTTGAGCTTTTTCTGCTTCTTGTTTTTCAGTTTCTTCTTTTCGTATTTCTTCCGCAGTTAGTCTAGGTATTTCTAGTTGTATATCAAAACGATCTAGAAGAGGTCCAGAAACTTTTTTCTGATAACGTAAAATATCGTGAGCGGTACAGCGACACTCTTTTTGTTTGTCTCCAAAATAACCACATGGGCAGGGATTCATAGCGGCAATTAAAGTAAATCTAGCTGGAAATTCTAAGGTTCCTTTAGCTCGCGCTACTCTAATTTTTCCGTCTTCTAATGGTTGGCGCAAACCCTCTAAGGCATCTCTTCTAAATTCGGGTAACTCATCTAAAAACAAAACTCCTCGATGAGCCAGACTTATTTCCCCGGGTTTTGGTTCGGATCCTCCACCTAAAATAGAAACTGGAGAGGCGGTATGATGGGGTGCTCGAAATGGACGCCAAGAAATAAATTCTTGAGTAGTTAATCCAGCCGCGGAATATATTCTATTTATTTCTAATAATTCCGCTCTTTCTGGAGTGGTTAAAATAGAAGCAAAAGCTTGAGCTAATAAAGTTTTCCCGGTTCCGGGTGGGCCAGATAATAAAACGTGATGTCCGCCGGCCGCAGCTATTAACATGGCTCGCTTGGCGACCTCTTGGCCTCTTACATCGCCCCAGGTTACTGCTCGGGAATTAATTTTAGGTTTCAATTCTTCTTCGGGGTGAGGAATTATTTCTTTAGAGTTATCCAGATGTTTTATTACTTCTAAAAGATTTTCTGCTGCTCTAACTTTTAATCCTCTAACCATCGCTGCTTCTCGTGCATTATTTTTAGGTACAAATATCTCTTCAAATCCATTTTGAATTCCAAATATAGCTGCATTTAAAACTCCTGCGACTGGTCGTAAATTTCCATCTAAGGAAAGTTCACCCATAAATAAAAATTTTTCTGTATTAAAATTTTTTAATTGATGACTAGCTAAAAGATAAGAAATAGCTATTGGTAAATCGAAATGCGCTCCAGCTTTTTTAATATCTGCGGGAGCTAAATTTATTATTATTCTACGATTCTCTCTGGTGGGTGGTTTAAATCCAGAATTTTTAAGAGCTGAGTTAACTCGTTCTTTAGCCTCACTAACTGCTTTATCTGCAAGACCGACAATATTAAAAGAATGGAGGCCAACATTTAAGTCAGCCTCCACTTCCACTAGTTCTGCCGCTATTCCATCTAAGCCCACCGTATTTATTTTCGGTACCGGCCCAGACATTTTTATTTATTCTTCTTTTTCTAGTTCGGCTAAGTCCTGTTGAATCTGACGAATTTTTTCTTTTAACAACTGCTCCTTACCCAACTGTCCGGCCAATCCTTCTGCTTCGTTCGTCTCTTCATCAAGTCCATCTACGTCACTTCCAAAATCTGGTTGTTTAATTTCTAGATTGTGAAGTTGCTCCTCGAGTTCTTGTAACTCCTCTTCCATTCTAATTCTCCTCTCTTCTTTTGAAATACTCATGTTTATTTTATAAGCCTAATCTTTTGGCAATTTCTTGAGCGCCGGCATAACTAGTAGAAATTACTAAATAGTCTCCAGTAATTGCATAGTTTAAGGAAGCGCCAGTAGTTGTAAAAGTCATGTAGCGACCAGTGTAGGTTCCAATCTTCCCATTTTTCCAAGTGGTAGCGGCACCCGGGGTAGTTCCGCCAAAGAAGGCCGAAGCTTCTTCCGAAGTCTCTAAGGTTTTTAACGCAGCACTTACGGCGTCTTTTTTACCATCCGTTATTTTAAGTATTAATCCTGGCCACACCCCATTTTTATCGGTGTGACTAAAAGCGGTAAAGTCTTCGGCAAATAAAGCTTGATCAGAACCTAAAGATTTAGGCGCAATCAATTTTAATAATTCTGCACTGGAATAAGCACCCGATTCATTCTTAAATACAACCTCTTTTAAAAGAGTTACTTCCGCGGTTCCACCCGGGAAGGCCGTCTTGTAATTCTCCAAGGTAGCTGGCACAAAATTAAGTTCGGTCACCGCATCAGCTGGAGTTTTTAGGAAAGAAGAATGAATTAAAGTTTTTGGCGGTAAAATTTCTTCTGGGGTAGTAGATGCCGTTGATGTTGAATTATCCGCTGGCTCGGCTGGTGGAGGAGTCGGGGGTTGAGGTTCTTCTGGGGTTGGTA
>CAZHWX010000017.1:0-5049 GCA_964536045.1 uncultured Candidatus Saccharibacteria bacterium | reverse complement strand
TCCGCTGGCTCGGCTGGTGGAGGAGTCGGGGGTTGAGGTTCTTCTGGGGTTGGTAAGGTTGCTACTGGGGCCTCTTCCACTACTGGCTCAGTATTGTTAGAAAAATTTGGATATACCACAAACCAACCAATTGCGCCTAAAGCAATTACAATTACAAAACTAGCTAAACCTAAGATTATTGGTTTTTTGCTATTGGTGTTTTCTGCCATCACGCCTGGAATTTCTGCTGGGCTACCAGGGTTAATAGGAGATGCCTCTGCTTGTGGTGGAACAAAAACTTCCGCCTTTGGCTGATTTAAATTAGGAGTGTAAGAAACTGGTTGACCTCCACCCTGAGCTTGAATAGAAGAAATATCGGAACTCATTGTTCTTACTGCGATGTTTTCCGGTTTAATATCCGGAACAGCAAGAGGAGATTCTCCTTCGCCGGTACCCAATTCCCTATTTGGTGGCATTATTCCACCCGGGAATGGATTGTTGTTTTGATTGTTATCCATTAACCGGATTATAACACATAAGAATTAATAATTAATAAGAAATAATCGCCAATTATTTCTTAAAAAACAAAAAACACCAATTAATTGGTGTTTTTTGAGTGATTACTTATTATTCCGCCTTTTTTAAGGCTTTCAAGGATAGACCAATTCTTCCATCGGAATCCACCCTTACTACTTTAGCAGTTACTACTTCCCCAACTTTTATAATGTCGGTTACTTTTTCTACAAATCCTTCTTTTAATTCAGAAACGTGAATCATTCCGTCTTTTCCTCCACCTAAATCTAGAATAGCACCAAAGTCTAAGGTTTTAATAATTGGGCCCGTTACCACTTCTCCCACTTTATACTCTTTGGTTAGGGCTTCTACTTCAGCTACCGCAAAAGCTACACCTTTTTGATCGGTTCCAGAAATAAACACACTGCCATCTTCATCAATATCAATTAAGGTGTCGCCGCCAGCGCGTTCGATTATACCGTTGATAGTCTTACCACCCGAACCAATAACCAAACCGATTTGATCTGGATTAATTTTAATAATGGTAATTTTGGGAGCGTATGGAGAAAGTTCTTTGCGAGGTGCGCTCAAAACTTTTTCCATAGTAGAAATAACAGTTTCTCTAGCTTTTAGAGCTGCGGACAAGGCATCTTTATACATTGCCTCCGTAATACCATTAACTTTTACATCCATCTGTACGGCAGTTACTCCGTCGCGAGTGCCCGCCACCTTAAAGTCCATATCTCCATAGTGATCCTCTGGGCCCTGAATGTCGGTTAAAATTTTGTATTCCCCGTTTGCTCCAGTCATTAAGCCAATTGCGATACCACCTACTGGTTTTGGAATTGGTACGCCCGCATCCATCAAAGATAGACAGGCGGAACAAGTAGAGGCCATAGAAGAAGAGCCATTAGACGATAGAGTCTCTGCTACCACGCGAATGGTATATGGGAACTTATCTTTACTTGGAATTAAATTAACTAACGCTTTGTGAGCTAAGGCGCCATGACCAATTTCTCGACGTCCCGGTCCCCGCGAACGACCCGCTTCGCCAGTTGAGAATTTCGGAAAATTGTAATGTAACAAAAATCTTTTTTTCTCCGTACCCTCCATACTTTCTATTAATTGTTCTTGAGCTGGACTACCTAGGGTAGTGATGGCTAGTACTTGGGTGGCTCCTCTCATAAATAAAGCGGAACCGTGCATCCGGCGAAAGATTCCAACTTCTGCTCCCAAATCTCGAACTTGATCAATGGCGCGACCATCTACTCGTCGATTGTATTTAAGGGCTTCTTCGTGTACCCAAGCATCTGTTTCCATTTCAAATACCGATTCAATGTCTAGTGCCGAATATTTTCCCGGCCACTCTTTTTCTACTACTTCTTCTAACTCTTTCTTAAGAGAATCAAAAGTTTTATTTTTAGCGGTCTCTGGAAGTTTAGGTAAAATAAATTCCTTAGTTTTTTGAACCAATTCCTCAGCTAATTCTGGCAAAGCTACTTGTTGTTTGGATTTACCAATCTCTTTTACTATGCCGTCTTGAAATTCCACTAAACGATTTATTTCTTGCATGGCTGGAGCAAAGAAATCTCGCACTTTATTTTCCGCAATTTCTAAGCCCTCCAACTCAATCATGTTTACTAAGTTCTTAGGACCAGCAAAAAATCCACGGTAGAAGCCTTCTTCTCCTCGTTCTTTTTTATCTCCAAATTCTGCACCCGCTACTGGGCCATTCCATGGAATGTCGGAAATAGAAAGTGCGGCAGAAGTTGCGAGAAGCGCAACTAAGTCCGGATCGTGTTCTCCGTCATAAGATAAAACAGTAATCGTTACCTGAACTTCTCTACGTAAACGCGGGTCGAAGAGTGGGCGAATAGTCCTATCAATTAAGCGAGCAGATAAAGTAGCTTCGTCGGTGGACTTACCCTCTCGACGCACAAATCGGCTACCTAAAATTTTTCCAGCTGCATAAAATCTTTCCTCATAGTCCACGGTGAGTGGAAAGAAATCCCCGCCGGTATCTTTTTTACCCATCACAACCGCGGCAAGTACCGCAGTGTCTCCGTGTTTAGCAATTACTGCTCCGTTGGCCTGACCAGCCAATTCGGAAAATTCCAAACTTAATTCCGCCTCGCCGATTTTTGTGGAATATATTTTTCTATTTAGTTGCATAAGTTTTTTTATTTTACTTTATTATTTGTTTTTTTTCGTCTTTGTTGCTCGCCTCGATTTCCAGATCTTCCCCTACCTATAGGCATTAAGGCGCGAGGTATGGAGTCTAAGTCTTTAAAGAAATCTACATTGTCTCTTAGTTGGCGAGAAGCTGTTCGTAAGAATGCCACCGCTTCCACCGTTCGGCCTAAACCCTGGCGAATGTATTCAATAAGTGGCACAAAGTCGCCATCTCCAGTAATTAAGACGACTACATCTAACGAAGGAGCTAAGCGCATAGCGTCTACCGCCAAACCCACATCCCAATCCGCTTTTTTAGCCCCATCAGAATAAACCTGTAGGTCTTTAACGCGTAAATCAAATCCAGCTTGGCGTAATGCCTCAAAAAAAGATTCCTCCCCAGTGGAAGGATCGCTTTTAGCTACATAAGCAGTAGCCTTTACCAATTGACGTCCGGCAATAGCTCCTTTTAATAATTCTTGAAAATTAACTCTAGCCTTGTGCAGGTTTTTAGCCGAGTGGTAAATATTCTGTGCGTCTAAAAAGACCCCGACGCGTTGGTTCGGTCGGGAGATCATTAGGCTGCTTCAGCTTCTATTTTCTTGGAGATGCGAGAAAAGGCCTTCTCGTCTTCCCGTTCCAAATACTTCAAGAAGGAACGACGCTTACCAACCATCATTAAAAGACCCCGGCGGGAATGGTGATCCTTTGGGTTTTTCTTCAAGTGACCAGCCAATTCTTTGATTTGGCGGCTCAACATACCGATTTGGACCTCCGCAGAGCCGGTGTCCTTCTCGTTTTTAGCAAACTCTTTAACTACATTCTGCTTAACCCTCTTAGAAAGCATATAGGCAGATATTATCTCAGTTTTTTGGATTTGTCTACCCCCTACCCCCATTTTCCTGATTTTTGAGCATTTGTCGCACAATATGCTTTGTTGTGACATAATATGATTAAGTCACAAAAAGAAACAATATTTTACAACAAACAAGAAGCCCTGTTTTTCGTAAAATATTGTTATATTTTGCTATGCAAACTGAACTTGAGACATTAATTGCTGATTATTTGGGTTATTTAGAGATAGAAAAGAACCGTTCCCGCAAAACCCAAGAAAATTACAGTCATTACCTAAAAGGTTTTGTGAGTCGAACAGGAGCCAAGACTATTGCGGAGATAACTCCAGAGCGGGTTCGAGACTTTCGTTTGATATTAGCGCGAGAAAATCTAAAAAAGATTACTCAAAGTTATTACGTAATTGCCCTTCGTAATTTTTTAAAATATTTAGTACGGCGAGGTTTAAAAGTTATGCCTCCAGAAACTATTGAGTTACCGAAGGTGGTACGTCGAGACATAGAGGTTTTGTCGTACGGAGAATTAGAAAGACTTTTAGGAGCGGCGGAGGGAACTAGTTTGCGAGTATTACGAGATCGCGCAGTCTTGGAAACTCTTTTTTCTACTGGGTTACGTTTGTCGGAGCTCTGTTCTTTAAGTCGTTATGTAGATTTAGAGCGGGGTGAACTTTCTGTAAGAGGAAAAGGTGAAAAAGTACGAGTAGTTTTCTTCTCCCCTTCTGCTCGCTCCTCTATAAAAAAATATTTAGATAAGCGTGGCGACGCGGAAGAAAAACTTTTTGTGTCCTTATCTAAATCCGATAAAGTCACAGGAGATATTGGTCCGCGAGCAGTTGAACGTTTAGTAGATTTTTATGCGCGCAAAGCCGGTATTCCAAAAAAAGTTCATCCCCATCAATTACGTCACTCTTTTGCTACAGATTTATTAGTAAATGGCGCAGATCTTCGTTCGGTGCAAGAAATGTTGGGACATGCGAATATCTCTACTACTCAGGTTTACACTCACTTAACTAATCAGGAGTTGCGCGATGTTCACTCCGCTTTTCACGGGAAGAGAAGAAAGAAATAAAATACAGGACTTGCCCTCGACTAATTTGTAGGACTTAGCTCCAACTAAAGTTTTGCCGCCACAAAACTTTGTTTAACCGCCGCCTCGCGGTATTAAATTAAAAGTGACAGGACTTGCCCTCGCCTCTCGTCGCGCCGTCGCGCTCCTCGGGCTGGGCACGGCCTCATGGTTTTGTTTTGCTAAACAAAACACATTCCGGCCTTCAAGTCCTTGAGTAAGCCAAGCAGTTGGCTTACTCACCTCGCAAACAAAAAGACTATTAGTAAATAGTCTTTTTAGTGTGCCGAGGACAGGACTTGAACCTGCACGGGCTTGCGCCCACCAGCTCCTAAGGCTGGCGCGTCTGCCATTTCGCCACCTCGGCTTTCGCCTGATTCTACCATGCTTTTGGGGCTTTTCTATAAGATTGACATTTTGGCATTTGTATGATAAAATATGCTTAGAAATTAAACAATTAAATAACAA
>CAZHWX010000016.1:0-10003 GCA_964536045.1 uncultured Candidatus Saccharibacteria bacterium | reverse complement strand
TTCTCCTCCCCCGGAATTTTACTAAAGAAAATTCCTCCTCCGGAGCCCGGCGCACAAACCACTGAGGGATTTGCCCGCGACTAAACTTTCCGTCGTCACGGAAAGTTTGTCTGGGCACCGGCTCGCCAAAATTCATTGCTATAAATTTTGGTTCCGCCGTTCAAATCCCTCACCACGCAAAAACGGAACCTTTTCGGTTCCGTTTTTAGTGTGCGCGGTGAGGGATTTGAACCCCCGACCTTCTCCGTGTAAAGGAGCTGCTCTACCACTGAGCTAACCGCGCATGTATAGCGAAAACGCTATGTGGATGTGCCTGGACTCGAACCAGGAACCGCCGAGGTATAAGCTCGGTGCTCTAACCAATTGAGCTACACATCCTTTCCTTGGCCCATCCCCCTTAAAGGGAGGATGGCCTAAGGTTAAAGCTTTTAATAATTTTTTCAAATTCCTCCTGCTCCAAGGTCTCTTTGGTCATGAGTTCCTTAGCAATCATATCTAAAATCTTACGATTAGTAGAAACGATTTTTTTAGCAGAATTTAAGCCCCGACGAATGATAATATCTACCTCGGAATCAATCGCGGAACCTAAAGATTCCGAATGATTTTTGGCGGTTTGAATTCCGCGACCAACAAAGACCGATCCGCTACTCATTTCTAAAGCTCGGGGACCCAACTTTTCACTCATACCAAATTCGGTGACTGCGCGTTCTGCCATATCAGTAGCGTGTTGAATATCACTAGAAGAGCCGGTGGTAATATCTTTAAACACCAAAGACTCCGCCGCATAACCACCAAAGGCTACCGCAATATCTGCCATAAACTGAGCCCGAGTCTTGAGTCTACGGTCTTCGGTTGGTAAGTGCAACGTATAACCCCCCGCAAAACCACGACTAACAATAGATACTTTATGAACTGGATCCGCCTCCTTTAAGGATGCTGCAACCAAGGCGTGACCCGCTTCGTGATAAGCAGTAATTTTTTTCTCCCGTTCCGAAATTATTCGACTACGACGCGCTGGGCCTAATAAAACTTTTTCGATGGAATTTAAAATATCAGACTGCATAACCTGCTTACGATTTTCTCGCGCGGTAAAAATTGCTGCTTCGTTTATTAAGTTAGCTAAATCTGCTCCAGAAAAACCTGGGGTGCGGACCGCGACTGCACGCAAATTAACATCTTTATCTAATGGTTTGCCTCGAGAATGAATACGCAAAATTTCTTCTCGATCTTTTAAGTCCGGCATATCTAAAACTACCCGTCGATCAAAACGTCCGGGACGCATTAAGGCAGGATCTAAAACGTCCGCACGATTCGTAGCCGCCATTACGATTACGTTAGTGTCTCGATCAAAGCCATCCATCTCTACCAAAATTTGGTTTAGAGTTTGTTCTCGTTCGTCGTGACCTCCACCCATACCCGTACCACGCTCTCTACCGACTGCATCAATTTCATCAATAAAAATTATAGCTGGAGCAGCAGCTTTAGCGGTTTGAAATAAATCTCGTACTCGAGAAGCACCGACTCCTACAAACATCTCTACAAATTCGGAAGCAGATAAATGGAAGAAGGGGACCTTACTTTCTCCGGCGGTGGCGCGAGCGAGCATAGTTTTACCAGTACCCGGACCACCCACCAAAATTACTCCGCGCGGAATTTTGGCACCCATATCTAAAAACTTTTTTGGACTTCGCAAAAACTCCACCACTTCTTCTAATTCTTCTTTAGCTTCTTTTAAGCCAGCAATATCTTTAAAGGTAACCTTGTCCCGACTTGGTGCAAAAAGTTTGGCATTCATCCGACCAAAAGAAAAAGCTTGATTGGCTCCATTTTTTGCCTGACGGAAAAACCAAAAAAATATTAAACCCATTAAAAGTAGAGGAATTAATCCGGGTAAAATCATAGACATCCAATAACTAGCACCGGATGGTTCTTCAAAAGCTAAAGAAACTTTTCCTAACGATTCTTCAGATACTCCGTAGTTACGCAACGTTTCAGTCAGTCCAGCTTCCGCCTCTTTTTGAGAGGTGGCCAACTCACCATTTATAAATTCCACCTTTAATTTATCTTCTGCTACGGAAATTTTTTTCACTTCTCCAGCAGTTATTTTTTTAGCTATCTCGTCCAAGGTTAAATTGGTTTGGGGGGTAGCGGAAAAAAAACTTACCGCGGAAGCAAGCCAAGCCACCAAAAGTAAGATGCCGAAACCGGTCAATAATTTTCTTAAAAGGTTTTTCACGCCTCCAATTATTACCTAAAAAACAGAAAAATAAAACCGCACTCGGATGTTTCGTATCAAACGAAATTCCGAGTGCGGTAATGAATATTACTTACGCTTCTACCAACTCCACTTCCTCTTTTTGTAAACGCTCCGACGCTGAGGCGGGAACCCGAGCCTGGATCGCATTCTCAATGACGTTCCGGGAATAGCTGCTACGCAGCTGAATTACCACGTCTTCCTTGGAACGGATTTTCAGGGTGACTTTGATTTCTCCCTTAGCAATCACGTCAATCGTGAAATCACTGATTTTTTTGCAGTGTTTCAGTTTGTTGAGAAATGATCTGGCGGCGGACTCCAATCGCGCATGATCGGATGCTGTTACTTTCATGAAACCTCCTAGAAAAGAGTTATACGTGAAGATATTAGTGAATTAAAGGAACTCTTGTAGTATTGTACCACAATACCCATAAAAAGCAAGCAGTAAAAAACCCGCTCTAGGAGCGGGTTTTTTGAGTTATCCTTATTTCTTCAACTTTAAGACCATTCTACGCTCTTCCGGCTTAATGCTTTCAATTACGAAATCATGTTCCTTAGAGCCTTGTAAGGCTTTCTTCATTTCTTCTACACCACCAAAGTCGGTTACGTGAAGCTGGGCTTGAACTTCTCCTACATTAATCACCGCACCAAAAGGATTCATATTATAGACCGAACCCATCACGGATTGACCCTCTTTATAGGAAAGGTTGGCCCAAGGATCCTCTTTTAAGGCCTTTAAAGATAGGGAAACCTTACCATCTTTAATATCAATGATTTTTACCTTTACAGTGTCATCTACGCGTACCACCTCCTTAGGATTTTCAATCACCCTCCAATCTAACTCTGATACGTGGATCAAACCCTCTACCTGAGGATTATCCGCAAACTTCATGAAAGCTCCGAAGTCGGCAACACTAGAGACAATACCATCTACCACCTGGCCGATCTTATAATCCTTAACTAAATCTCGCATAGAAACCTCATTAGCCTCTCTTTCTGAGATAATAAGCTTATTCATGCGTGGATTAGCGTCCATAATCTTAACCATTAACTTCTGACCAACTAATTTGGTTAAAGAGTCCGATAAAACCATACGATCATCCAAAGATTTTGGAGCGTGTTCACCAAATAACTGGGAAGCTGGCAAAAAGGCCTGTAAACCAGCTACTTCGGCGGTAAGTCCACCCTTATTAGCGGCTAAAACAGTAACCTCAAAAGGTTCATCCTTTTCCTTAAGCTCGTTGATTTCCATCCAAGAACGTTGACGGCCAGCCTCGGAAATGGAGATTTCTACATACCCATCCTCGTTGTTTACGTCTACTACCTTACCCTGAGCCGGACCACCGATTTCCATGCTACGGACTATTTCTCGAGCATTTTGAATCTCGTTGTAATAAACCGCACCAGTGCCGTACTTGCCCAAATCAACTAAAATTAGACGGGCACTTTTCTGCAAAACCTTACCTTCTATTAAATCTCCGGGCTTCACAAAAGAGAAAGCCTTGGGATCCGCTTTTAAGGCGTAACCCAACATTGTGGTCGGAACCGTGGGGGTGTTTTTAGCAACTTGCATACGGGCGGAGAATAGCAGAGGCGAGTTTGAAAATCAAGCTTTTTCAACTTATACTGAAGCTCGAATGGTTATAACAAAACAAGGCGAAAGTTATTTTCGGATTCAGAATGGAGAAATCGTTTTATTAATAGACCCAACTAACCAACGCTCAGTGCGGGGAGCCGATATAATTTTAAACACTAAAACCCAGACAGAGACTGGAGAGGGTTTAATTATTGATCACCCTGGAGAGTATGAAATAAAGGGAATTAGGGTACAGGGTACAGCGGCTAACGAAGAGGGGGATACTATATATAGAATTCGTTGGGACGATATAACCATAGGAATTTTAGGTGGGGTCAGTAAGGAGCCAGAAGCTAAGAGTCAACTTGGTCTACAAGGAGTGGATGTTTTGATTTTGCCAGCTGGGGGTAAAAACATACCCGCCGCCGTAGCCGCAAAAATAGTACGTCAAGCCGAACCATCTCTAGTTATTCCATGGGAAGACACGAAGAGCTTTTCCAAAGAAATGGGTGGAGAAACGGGAACTGCAGAAAATAAATTAACCTTTAAAAAGAAAGATTTAGGTCCTCGAGCTATGAAAGTTTTTATACTTTCTGAAAATTAAATGAAAACTAGCGAACGAGTTCAACAAATAATAAATGCTGAAGAACACGTGCGCCGACGTTGGTTTTGGGGGTTGTCTTTTGGATTTGGAATTATTATGGTTTTGATTTGGGTTGCCTACATCCAAGTAGCTCTTCCTAAAACTAGAAATGCCCTAGCTCTAGAACAAAAAACCGAAGAGATTCAAAAAATATCAGAGGGGGAGGGATTTTTTAGCGTCTTAAGTAGGGGGGTTGGAGAAATTTCCAAAAAAGCCGAGGCTGGCTGGCAAACTATTGGTGGAAAAAGTAATTTATATTTTTCAGAAATAAAGAATTTAATAGAAAAAAAGAATAGTGTGGACTTAAAACCAGAAACTGATTTAAAATTTGCTCCAGCTACTATAGAAGAAATTCCACCAGCCGAATTGCCGAACGCTGTAAATTAGTATTTAGTAGTTAGTGTTTAAAATAAACTAAGAAAATGTCTCAGGAGAATTTATTAGAAGATAAAAATATACGGAATCAAGAAATAACTGACGAATTACGTGAGGCTTATTTGGATTATGCAATGTCGGTTATTGTTTCACGCGCCCTCCCAGACATCCGGGATGGCTTAAAACCAGTACAACGCCGTATCTTATGGGCAATGTGGGATAGCGGACTTACACATTCAGCAAAATTTAAAAAATCTGCAAACGTAGTTGGTGAAGTAATGGGAAAATATCATCCACACAGTGACCAAGCAATTTATGACACGATGGCACGTATGGCTCAAGATTTTTCTCTCCGTTATCCATTAGTGGATGGTCAGGGAAACTGGGGTTCAATCGATGGTGACGCACCAGCTGCTATGCGTTACACCGAAGCTCGCCTTACTAAGATCGCCGAGGAATTAATGGTAGACATCGAGAAAGAAACTGTAGACTGGGCACCAAACTATGATAATTCCCGCGAAGAGCCTCGTTGTTTTCCTGCTAAAGTACCAGCTTTACTCCTAAATGGAGCGATGGGTATCGCAGTAGGTATGGCCACTTCTATTCCACCTCATAATTTGTGTGAAGTGGTAGATGCAATTGCTTACTTAAGTGACAACCCAGATGCGGATACTAAAGAGTTAATGAAATTTATTCCGGGCCCAGACTTTCCAACGGGTGGAGTAATGTATGACAAGCGCGCCTTAGAAGAAGCTTATTCTACTGGCCGAGGTTCGGTTACGGTGCGCGCCAAAGCGGAAATTGAAGAAAAGAAAAATGGCAGTTTTCAAATTGTTATTACCGAAATCCCATATCAAGTAAATAAATCTGATCTTATTATTAAAATGGCGGAGTTAGTTACCGAAAAGAAAATTGAAGGGGTGCGGGATTTACGTGATGAATCGGATCGAGAGGGTTTGCGCATTATTGTAGAACTAAAAATGGATGGTGCTCCTCAAAAAGTTTTAAACCAATTTTTTGAATACACCGAGTTACAGAAAAATTTTCACTTCAATATGTTGGCCCTAGCGGATGGTTTACAACCACAGGTCATGTCGTTGAAAGAAATTTTACAAAGCTATTTAAATCACCGAACCAATGTGGTTCGTCGTCGCACCGAATTTGATTTAAAGAAAGCTAAAGAACGCGAACACATCTTAGAAGGTTTAGTAAAAGCCCTAGATGCAATCGATAAAGTTATTGAGACCATTAAAAAATCTCAAGATCGAGAGGATGCGCGCACCAACTTAATGAAAAAATTTGTGTTGTCTGAACTTCAGGCTAATGCAATTTTAGATATGCGTTTGGCAATTTTAGCCGCTTTGGAACGTCACAAATTAGAAGACGAATTAAAAGAGAAACGAGATTTAATTGCAGAGCTAGAAGCTATTTTAAAGAGCGCTAAAAAAATCTTAAGCATTATTGTTAAGGAATTAAGCGATTTGCGCGAAGCTTTCCCAAGTCCACGTAAAACCAAAATGGTAATGACGGGATTAAAAGACTTCAACGAAGAAGATTTAATTCCTCAAGAAGAGGTGATTGTAGCTCTAACCAAAGATGGTTATATAAAGCGAATGCCACCAACTACCTTCCGCGCCCAAAAGCGAGGCGGTAAGGGATTGATTGGAATTGAGCTAAGAGACGAGGATCAAATAGCGGATATTTTAACTGCGGATACTCACTCTAATATTTTGTTCTTTAGTGATCGAGGTCGGGTTTTTCAAACTAAAGTTTATGAAATTCCGGTAGCTAGCCGAACCTCTAAGGGTAAGTCGGTTTATAACTTCTTACAGATGCCGACCACCGAAAAAGTTAGTGCACTTGTAACCTACAGCAACGAAGAAAAAAAATCTGGCTTCTTAACTATGACGACTTTAAAGGGTTCTATAAAAAAGACTCCACTTAAGGATTTTGAAAACGTAAGACGCACCGGCATCATCGCTTTAAAACTTAAGAATGATGACTTTTTGAAATGGGTGGCCCGCGCGAGTGGTCAGGACGATATAATTTTGGTAACTCGGGACGGCCAGTCTATTCGTTTCTCAGAGAAAGATGTACGCCCAATGGGTCGCACTGCGGCAGGAGTAACTGCAATCCGCCTAAAGAAAAATGATTTAGTCGCGGGTATGGAACTAATTCATAAAGATGGGGAAGTGGGAAAAAACAGTAACCGAATTTTAACCGTCATGGAACATGGCTTTGGTAAACAGACCCCACTCAAGGAATACAAAACTCAGAAACGGGGCGGAAGTGGAATTAAAACCGCCAAAGTTACAGAGCGCACTGGTCAGGTTATTGATGCTCGAGTAGTAAGCGATGAAAACGAAGAAATAATTGCTTTCTCTAGTAAGGGTCAGGCAATTCGTGCCAACCTAAAGGATGTACGTATCGCTGGCCGAGACACGCAGGGAGTAAAAATAATGAACTTAGACGAGGGGGATTCTCTAATTGCTATCGTTTGTTTATAAAAATTATTAAATAAAAAAAGATGCCAAACACTTGGCATCTTTTTTTATTCTTATCAATTACTTTATAATTAATCTGTGAACTTAACTACGAATCAAATTGCAGTGATTTTCGGCGGGGGGCTCTTGGTATTACTTATAGTTTTAGTTTTAATTGGGGTTTTGCCAGGTCTCAGAACTTCGGACAGCGACCCAACCAAAGTAGAAATATCTTTGAATTGGTGGACTATAAATGACAACCAAGGAAGTCTCGCTCCAATAATTCAGACCTTTAATACTAAGTACCCAAACGCCAAAGTAACAGTTAAAACTTTTAGTGATTTTGTGTCCTATGATCGAGCCTTACTAGATGCTTTGGCCGCAGGAGAGGGTCCAGATATTTTTACTATTCAAAATACGGACCTACCCCGAATGCTAAATAAAGTTGTAGCAGCCCCCGAAACTTTTAACTTGGCTAAAATTCGGGAGACCTACCCACAAATCGTGGAACAAGACTTTGTTCAACAAAATAAATTATTTGCCGCCCCTTATTCCATAGACACCTTGGCTCTTTTTTATAACCGAGATTTATTAGATCAAACCGTGAGTCCGGCCCCTAAGGACTGGGAAGAATTTTTAAGTGTTAATAAAAAAATAACTCGTACCGAGGGAAATAAAATAACTCTTAGTGGAGCAGCAATTGGTGGAAGCAAAGAATCTATAAAGGAAGCGGCAGATATTCTTTCCGCTTTAATGATTCAAACCGGAACCGAAATGACCTCCACAGATTTTACAACTGCTAAATTTAATTCCGATCAAGGAAGAAACGCTTTAAGGTTTTACACACAATTTGCCACTCCTAAAACTGAAAATTATTCCTGGAATGATTCTTTGGGTCAGGCGGTAGATTTATTCGCCCAAGAAAAAGTGGGGATGTTTGTGGGTTATTCCAAAAACATAGAGGAGATAAAAAAGAGAAATCAATTTCTGAATTTTTCCATAACGGATTTACCCCAACTAAAAAACACCACCAAGACCGCCAACTACGGAAGTTATTTTGGTCACGCGGTATCCCGTCAAAGCCGACAACCTAATTTTGCTTGGGAATTATTACTAGGTGGAACTTCTGCGGGAGTAAATCAAATGTACGCTCAGACTAGTAAAAAACCTCCAGCAGTCCGGGGAGCGGTAGTAGGTTTTGCCGAAGATTTAGAGTTGGGAGTATTTGCACGACAAATTTTAATTGCTCGGTCTTGGCCTCAAAAAGATGCGGAGGCGGTGCAAAATATTTTTTCCGAAGTTATTAAATCGGTAATTACTGGAGAAAATACCATAGAAAAATCTTTGCGAGACGCTCAAAACAAAGTGACGGAAATAATGCAAAAATAAATCTACTTGTTATACTTCACTCTAATGAATAGATTTTGGTCTAAATTGGGAATATTTACGTTGGTTGCTCTACCACAACTAGCTAGCGCTCAAAATATTTGGGAGGGGACTAATTGTAATACTGGTAATAATATTTGCGGTTTCTGCGACATGATAATAGTGGGAGTTAATGTAATAGACATAATGATGGAGGCAGCGGCTTTAATAGTCTTAGTAATGTTAATTTGGGGAGCATTTTTAATGATGACCTCCGCAGGAAGTCAGGGTAAATATGACGAAGGTAAAAAGAAAATAACTAGCGCAGTAATTGGCTTAGCCATCACCCTCGCGGCTTGGGCCATAGTAAACACCGCTTTTATGGCTATTGCCTCTATAAGTGGGGCCTCTGAAATCACCTGGAACAACATTAAGTGCAAGTAATTCTGTTATAGTAAAACCATGAAAAAACTATTTTTTCCGAGTCTAATATTTTTATCTATTTTGGGCGGACTCTTGAGTGTTGGTGCGCTTGCAGCAGATCCACCAGCTCCCGGACCTCTACCACCACCCCCAGCCACCACTCTTCCTAACCCCTTAAACACTACCGGCACCATCTTTGATTTGGTTAAAAAGGTAGTGGATTGGTTAGTGACCACCCTAGCCCCACTAATTGCGACGGTTATGGTAATAATTGGAGCCTTTCAGATGATTTTGGCCAAAGGTGATCCAAAACTATTTGATACTGGCAGAAAGACCGTTTTGTATACGGTAATTGGCTATGCTATACTTTTGCTTGGTAGTGTAATAACTGCCATCGTTAGTGATTTTCTAAACGTAAAATAAAAGGTCGAAAAACCTTAAAATTAGAAAATGAATAAAATTCTTAATACTTTAAAAGTTGCAGTTTTATTAGCTCCTGGCGCAGTTTTTGCACAGGTGCCAACCACTCCAAATCCGGATTTTGGTACTAAGCCAGGACTTGATTCGGTAGTAGAGGCCAACAACTTGTTTGTTAGCTATGTAGGATATGCGGTTAACCTCTTCTGGGTTATGACCGTATTATTTGGTATCTTCGCCGCCTTCAAATATCTCACCGCTAAGGGGGATCCGAAAGCTGCAGACGGTGCCAAACAGATGGTTATTTATACCGTTATTGCAGCCTGTGTAGCCTTACTTGCTACTGTAGTAAAACAAATCGCTCTAAGCATCTTAGGCGGTTAATACAACAGAAACTAAAACACCCCGATTTAAATCGGGGTGTTTTTTTTAAGACCTTATCTCAAAATTTCTTCACCCGCGATATG